>JAAYGE010000087.1 GCA_012727835.1 Bacillota bacterium | reverse complement strand
GTTTTGTAACACCCAATGCTATACCCGACCTATGCTAGAAAGGAGGAGGTGATTGACAGATGGCAATCAGATTGCGAACTGGCCATACCCACGGCCTAGCACGCTTCACCACAGTTGACCGTGATCATCGGCATCTTGTCTTGAATATCTCTGACCGAGCCGTTGTGCTATCCAATGGCACCCACGTGCATCGGATTCGCTCCTTAACTTCGTTCGACCGCCGACATGCCCATGCGGTTAACCGCTTCACCGGCCCTGGCATCCCCATTCCTGGCACCGGCATGCATTACCACATCATCAATGCCCGTACCACCCTTAACTTGGAGCATCGGCACCGCCTGCGCGCCCGAACCCGGCGAGCTCCTAACATCCCCGCCAGTGTTGTACGCAGAGCCTTGCAGGAAATACTTATGTAGAAAGAAAGCAACGCAGATACTGTTGTGCTAGCACAAAGACAAGGTGATATAGCTAGGGCTGCGAGGTGATTTCTTGCAGCCCTATTACATGAAACAAAAGAACCGTCCCGTTGTTTCACCGTTGTTTCATCAAGTAGACTTGAATCTTAGCGATGCTTTCTAGAGTATATTGCCGTTGAAATGTTGAACGCCAGAAAGTAGAGGGTTAGGGCTACTGTTAGGGCCACAACTGCTAACCAATGTGGGGGCAGGCTGAAAATGGCGTTCCAGTCTACTTGTATCCTGTTACCTACAAGGAGACCGAGGATATATAGAACAATGGTTATTAGTAGCACGATGGCGCCGCTGGTGACCGACAAATAGTTGGAGAGGGCCGATACCCCTATCAGCACAACGGAGATGGCCAAGCCAAGGACAGCCAAGAGGAAGTTGTGACGCAAGTCGCCTCCTCGGGCTACTACGATCAGTATATTGATGCCTATGACGAATACGAACTCAAGTAGGGTCACGATTAAGCACGCGGCATAGCGGCTCGCCACTATGTCTCGCTTAGTTACGGGCATGGCGATAGCCCTTTTGTCCCAGTCGCACTTGCCATCCTGGTCGGCAAATTGAACAGGCATCGACATCACCGATATGGGAAGCACGACCAGGTTGATCATGATAACGCTAAATTCGGGTTTTACCCTGAAGACCAAAAAGAGTATAGCCACCAAATTGACTAGATTGCCAAGGGGCTTTAGTTGCTCCTTCTTATAAATGAGGAGATCCTTGAGTACTAGGCCGGCCACACTTGCTCACCCCTTCCATATAGCAACATAATTGCTTCCAAGGTGGTGTTATCCATCACCAGGTTGTTATACTTTCTTGCCATTTGACTCTTGTTACGCACCAACACATGATATTCAAAGTCGTGCTTACGGTAGCTTAGAATGTCTGCTTTATCAATGTTGGCGAAGTCCTTTTGCCCGCAACGAATAATGCCATAATCATAGAGCAGTTCGTCTTTCGGCTTGCTAAACAACACCTGGCCCTTATGTAGGTAGGTAATGTAGTCGGCAACCTTGTCCAGATCGCTGGTGATATGGGTGGAGAATAGGATGGAACAGTTTTCGTATTGCAGGTAGTCGAGCAGCAGGTCAAGAACTTCATCGCGCACAATGGGGTCTAGGCCGGCGGTGGCCTCGTCAAGAATTAATAACTCGGGCCTGGTGGCTAAGGCTAGGGCAAAATTCAACTTTACCTTCGTCCCACGGGATAGCTTACTAGTTACCTTGTTTACGGGCAGTTCGAACCTATGACAGAGACTCTCATAGGTCGCCTGCTCCCAATGGGGATAAACCTTCCCCATGATTCGGCCCATCTCTTTGGCAGTGAGGTTCTCCAGCAGCAAGGGAGCATCGAAGATGGTGGCGATCCTGGCTTTCACCTCCTTTTCATGGGCAATGGCATCCTTGCCAAACAACAGAATTTGGCCTGCATCGGCCCGCAACTCGTTTAATATGAGGTTGATGGTTGTTGATTTCCCCGCCCCGTTCTCGCCAATTAGACCCATAATCGTGCCCTTAGGGATAGAAAAGGAAACGTTGTCTAGCAGAAATCCAGGAAACTGTTTTCTAAGTCCGGTTATCTCAAGCACATTCCCCACTGGTTAACCCTCCACGTAAAACATAGATAGAAGCTCAATCAGCTTCTCGAGGCTAATGCCATTGGTGCGACCGATATCGGCGGCCTGCTGCAGGTGCGCTTCGGCCTGGCGCAGTTGCTCTTCCCTAATGAAGTCTTTATTACGAGCCGCAACAAAGGTGCCGCGCCCCTGAACCGTTTCGATAAAGCCATCTCGCTGTAAATCTTCATAGGCCCGCTGCGCTGTGATTACGCTAATACGCAGTGATTTGGCCAGCGCCCGCATTGAAGGCAGTTGCTCACCGGTTTGCAGTTCACCGCTCATAATGTGGGCTTTGATTTGCGAGGTAATTTGCTCATAGATCGGCTTATCTGAGTTACTACTGAGAATGATGTCCACTGAATCCTCCCCTCTTGCCGTGGTGTACTTATGCTGTACTTATATCACCAGTACAGTTTAGCATACTGGGTAGTTCGTCCGCAAGCAGAAATGAAACAGGATATAAGCTGGTGGCCAAAGTACCAGCCCGAACCAAAGCCAGACCGGGAGAAACGGTTACTGCTTGGTTGAACATGGACGAAGCCAACTGGTTCCATAAGGATACGGGGCTGGCCATCGATTAGCCTCTACGGCTGAGTGCAGGGGTATTTCACCATGGGCAACCAAGAGGCGGGCCCTATAAATATTCCGAGTTTCAGATAATGGCCCTGAAAATACAACAAGAAAACCCCAAGATTGCGGGACTATGTCACAATCTTGGGGTG
>JAAYGE010000086.1 GCA_012727835.1 Bacillota bacterium | reverse complement strand
CTAAAAAAGGGCAGCAAGTGCAGCCCCTTTTTGATCTGGATGAGGATACCTGGCTAACTAAGGATAAACAGGTGTCCCTCGGCTGCCTTTTGCTTTACATCTGTGAGCAAGGGCTAAGTAAATTAACCGCTGAAACACAACATGTAGGACTGCGTTTCAGCGGTTATATAGCTCCCAAGGGTTTGCGTTTGATTATCACCTTTGCTCCTGCTGAAGGACAAGAGGTCAGTAGCGAATGGCCCGAATTGCAGCCCCTGGATTTGAGTGACATCAGCAGCCCCGCCCAGCACCTTAACGCTATTTGTCTGACCGGCGTTACAAGCCGGGGAGAGCATATTTACACCCTTGAGCTGGGCTAATTTTTATCTAGACCGGCTAAAGTCAGAATTTCTTTCACTAACTCTGCGGCAGTTTCAGCAACAACTAATTGACCATTGAAGCGGGCAATATGATGGGTGGCGCATTCACTGCAGGCAATAATGCATTTTACTTCTTGTATACGTAATGGGCTGTTATCAATTTGCATCAGTTTTTCCAGTGCTTCGCGGCCCATCATAGCTAGGTTTTCACGACAAAAGAGAACTTCCATTTAGTGTTTAGTTCCTCCTATTTTGATTTTGTAATTTTGCTGGACAAGCAACCGGGTAGACCATAGTATAAAGTAAATAACATGTATCTTTCTATAAGGAGGTGCTACGAGTGCAGGAAAAGGTCCAACTCAGGCGCCAAGATCGGGCCCTGTCGCTGGAAGACAGCTGGCAGCTCCTTATGGAAGCAGCGGTCGGCCGTCTCGGCCTGGCAACCCCCGAAGGCCACCCTTATATAATACCTCTCAACTATGTGATTTTAAATAAGGAAATATTTTTCCATTGTGCGACCGAAGGGCGTAAGCTGGATATTATAGGCCAAAATCCACAAGTCTGTTTTGAAGTTGATACCCTCTTAGGCATCAAAACGGGACCTAAGGCCTGTGATTTTGGAGCCTATTACAAGAGTGTTATTGCCTTCGGTCAAGCTTATGCGGTTGAAGACGAGACTAGAAAGGCGGATATACTCAATGCATTAACCGCCAAATATGCCCCGCCCGGCCATATATTTGAACCGGTTGCTGCGTCGCATGTGAATAATGTCACCATCATTGGAATTAAGGTAAGTACCCTGACTGGTAAAGCCCGCATCAAGAACGCATGAGGAGATAGTGATTAGACATGACACTAGATCTGTTTGCCCTATTAAGAGAAGAAATTCGTCCTGCACTTGGCTGTACTGAACCGGCTGCTGTGGCGTTGGCTTGTGCCACTGCTGCCAGCTACCTGGAGGGGGCTCCTCAGAAGGTAGAAGTAGAAACCGATCCGAATGTTTTCAAGAATGGGATGGGAGTATTTATTCCCGGCACTAAGAAAGCCGGGCTCCATCTAGCCTCAGCCCTAGGAGCACTGGCTGGCAAACCTGAGCTAGAACTAGAAGTATTAAGCGGCTGTGCCCGGTATCTGAGCGCGGCAGAAGCAATGGTGCAAAACCAACAGGTAACGGTAACTCCTTCCCGGCCTAGGGGGAACATTTCCATTCTAGCGCGAGTCACTAACAAAAATGGGCAAGCGACCGCATTAATCGAAGGGTCCCATACCCATTTAGCTCGTGTTACAGTTAATGATCAGGTAGTATATGAGGATATCCCCCATGAAACCGGCAATAAAGAAGATAACATAAGTGCCCTACTAGACTATTCCATACGGGAGCTGGTTGCTGCCTGTAAAACCTTACCCGATGATGCCTATGACTTTTTGCTAGCCTGCGCTCGTAGTAATCAAAAGGTGGCTCGCGCCGGCATTGAACAGAAATTGGGATTTGGCTTAGGCCATCGTTATCAACAGCTTATAACTAAGGATGAAGCATCTAAAGACCTAGGCACCTTGGCCCTTATTGCTACGGCTGGTGCAGCCGATGCCCGTATGAGCGGTTATGATGCTCCCGTTTACAGCACCAACGGCAGCGGTAACCAGGGTATCACCGCCTCCCTGCCGGTGCTAACGGTAGGGGAAGAACTAGGAAAGAGTGACAAAGAGATCGCCATTGCTCTAGCTATCAGCCAGATAGTTACCCTCTATGTCAAACAGCACATCGGCAAGCTCTCAGCCATGTGTGCTTGCGCTGTAGCCGCTGCCATCGGTGCTAGCTGTGGCATAGTCTATCTAATAGATGTCCCCTATCAAACACTGGAAGAAACCATTAAGTTGATGGTGGCCAACCTGACCGGTATGATCTGCGACGGCGCGAAAGTGTCTTGTTCGCTTAAATTGGCTACCGCCGCTAATACCGCGGTGCAAACGGCCTTGTTAGCTAAAGAAGGCCTAACTACTCCTACCGGCGATGGCATTATTGCCACAACGGTGGAAGATACTATACGCAACCTGGGTTCAGTGAGCAATCCGGGCATGGTAGAAACGGATAATATTATCTTAGATGTGATGCAGCATATAACAGCTAATAATAACAACTAGCCACTTAAGGGGCGGTTCGCAAAAACATCGTTGCGACCGCCCCTTTTTCGCCATCATCTGTCGAATTTCCTGGGAAATATAGGGCCAAAAACTGTTGGCCGTTTATCAGTGGACTCCCGTCTTCGCAAGAAACCGACTTTCCATATCCAGATCCGCTCATGGGCTTATTATTAATACAACTATGGAAGGAGAAGTATTCTGTTTTTTGCCGTTGGCATTAAAATAGCAATCGGCATCGCTCTCGGCAACCATCCACTGATAAGGGCAAGAAAACAAAAATGTCACAAGAGCATAAACCCTTGTGACATCTAGTTTGCATTTGGTGGAGCTAAGGGGGCTCGAACCCCTGACCTCTTGACTGCCAGTCAAGCGCTCTCCCAGCTGAGCTATAGCCCCGTTGACATTTCTTATTCTACGCGTTTCCCGCAGCGATGTCAAGTACAATTACTACCAATTTAGCGTCCCTGGATTTCGTCTGTTGGTGAAGTGGCTAAACAGACAATAGCCGTTTCCAATCGGCGGTCCTTGATTTCGGTAACCTTGATCACCAGACCAAACTCTTCTATTTCAAAGGTGCTACCGTCGCTGGGGATTGAGCCGACTAGGCCGAAAACCATACCGCCAAAGGTCTCATAATCCTCTTCTGGTAAGGGTACGCCCACCTGTTCTGCCACCTCAGTTAAGGAGGCAGTGCCTTTAATGCGCCAAGTTTCTGAGTCGATGCGCTCAATTGTTGGTGTTTCTACCGGAGCCCGAATATCGTCGTCCAAATCCCCCACCAATTGTTCCAACAGGTCACTCATGGTGACAATTCCACTCATACCACCATAATCATCTATAACTACCGCAAAGTGATTGCGGGTCCGCTTCATATTGCGGAAAAGAACGTCAGCCCGCACCGTTTCAGGCACAAAATAGGGCGGCTGCACGGCCTTTTGCATCACTTCTTCGCGAGATTTATCAACGAGCCTAAAATAGTCCTTTGTAAATAGAACGCCCACTATGTTGTCGGGGCTTCCCGAGCATATAGGATAGACCGAATGCCTGCTCTCGTTGATCGTCTGTGCCCACTGCTCATCGGTTTCCTCCAACCATAGAAGCGTTACCTCAGTGCGATGGGTCATAATCTCGCCGGCGGAAATATCGTCAAACTCAAATATATTCTGGATCATATACTGTTCGTCTGTCTGTATAGTCCCTTTTTCTTTACCCACATCTAATAACATACGGATTTCTTCTTCCGCATTGCCGTTGTCATCGGCATTAGGATCGATACCAATGAGCCGCAACAAGCTATTAGAAGAAAAGGTAAACACCCAGACAATGGGGGCAAAAATCTTAGAAATGGCATAGACCAGTTTGGACATGCCCAAGGCAAGCTGCTCCGCTTTTTCCATGGCAATTCGCTTGGGGATCAGTTCGCCAAAAAGCACAGTAAAATAGGTGAGCGTTAAAGTAATGATGGCAACAGCTATAGCACTGAGAAGGGATACGGGGATATCAATACCTAACCCTAGGAAAAAAGCCACCAGCCTATGGGAGAAGTTCTCCGCCGCCACCGCACTGCTCAACATGTTAACGAGGGTTATCCCCACTTGAATAGTTGCCAAAAAGCGGGCCGGCTGTTCCAGTAACGTGGAAAGCCGCAGGGCACGCCTATCGCCCTCGCTAGCCAGCTTCGCCAGCTTGTTTTCATTCATGGTCAATACTGCTATCTCTGCACAAGCAAAGGTTGCGTTCAGAAGTATAAAGAAGAATTGTAGCAAAAACAGCCCCAATAAGTTACCAGACAAAATATAAACCTCCTATTTACATTTTATATCGGTTAAAACTACTCATTGGGCTGTTATAAAAGTAAAAAAACGTACACTAAAAAGGACAACATATAATTGCCCTTCCCTGTGCACTGTCTAGCATCCATATAGCTTACCGCTTTACTAACTTCACTAGGTAACGGGTCAGAAGAATCATCCAATAGAATCCACCTACCAATTGTACTTATTTACATAATTATAGGGTTGTCCCGAGTATCTGTCAATTGGATTTACGCCTAGCAATATATTGCAGTCTTTCGGTAGTAGTTTTTACTTCCCCTGACATGCTCCCCCAAGGCAGAACAGCCAGTAAGCTAAAATTGCTGGCCTCCAAGGACTCAGCTACCACCTCCGGGCTAAAGTAATGCTGCCGATGGGTTTCTTCAAAACGTCGCCATAGTTGATCCTTTTCATGAATGAATAGGGTCATTTCGTGCTGCGCATCACCAGTGGCCTCATCATATTGGGAGGACCAAATACAGTACCCGTCCTCACTTTCCTGTACAAAAGGGCCACTAGGAAAGACTTGCTGCATTTTGTACAGGCTATGCAAATCGAATAACAATAATCCGGCTGGGCGTAGAATCTGCTGTAATTGATCGAAAACGACCTGCAACTCACTGCTGTTACGCAGGTAATTCAGGCCGTCACAGGCACAAATGGCAATATCAAAGCTGGCGGGGGGCAAAAGCAAGGAACGCATATCCATCGCCAACCAGCGTTCAATACCTAGCCCCGCATCCAAACCTTTGTTAGCAGCAATTGCCAACATTTCGGAGGATAGATCCACACCTATCGGCTCATAGCCCTTCTGCCACAGAGCGATGGTAATTGTACCAGTCCCACAGCCCAAATCCAAGAGCTGCCTTCCAGGTGCTCCAAAATGCTCTATAATCCCATCTAGATAATCGGCCCAGGCTTGATAGTCAACCTCAGCCATCAAATCGTCATAAAGCTGAGCTAGTTTATTGTAGGAGGTCATTCAGCGGCACCCGCTTTGCATCATTCCATAAACGCTCCAGGTTATAGAAGAGCCTCGTTTCCGGCTGGAAAATATGAACTACTACTGAACCATAGTCCAATAACAGCCACTGGGCCCCTTGATCTATTTCCTGTTGTTGCGGCAGAATTCCCTGCTCAGCCAATTCTTCTCTAATATTATCGGCAATGCCCAACACATGGGTGCGAGATGTTCCCGTTAAGATTACAAAATAGTCGGTGATGATGGTCAACTGGCGCAAGTCCAATACCAAAGGATCTTGGGCCTTGCGGTCATCAGCCAAATTCACGATCCGTCGGACCAATTCCAAGCTTTGCATGGATTCACCCCATTTATTAGTTCTGATAAAAAAGACATGCGCCTAGGGCAGCATGTCTTTGCCTACGACGACGATCACATCAGCGGTGGCATCCTGTTGTACATCAAGCAAAACCTCATGTACTGACAACAACTCGGCAACCGCTACGGCCTTTTCTGACTCTTTGCGGGTGCTAACCACCTGCGAAATCGGTTGCCCGGCCCCATCTTCTGATACGGTGATGCCAACTATGCGAAAGCCGTGTTTCTGTAATAATTGGGCTATCTGCTCACCGTTATCACGGTCGCCATTGGCTACACAGATTTCTACTCCTGTTTCTCCGTTGGCGTTAAGGTTCACCTGTGAGTAAAAATGATTTTCTATTAGCTCTTCTAGTTTAGCCAGATCGGGCTCATAATAGTAGGTACCGTTAATCCAAGCGTCCTCTCCCTCCAGTGTATAAGTGGTAATTTTGTCTTCCTGAAGGGATTTTATGGCGGGCAAATAGCGGATGCCAACACTGAGAGGAATATTAGTATTTACAGTCTCAGTAGCAATCCTATACAACTGGTTTATCTTCAATAGGTTGGCCGGCTTCAAGATCTGCTTTATTGCGGCTTTAATAAACTTCTGCTGCCGCTGAGTGCGGGCATAATCGCTGTCGGACCAGCGGTAACGCACGTATCCCTCGGCCTGTTCTCCGTTTAATACTTGATAGCCTTGCTTTAGATTAATATAAAGCCCTCCGGCCCGGTCGGTATATTTCATGTCCTTTTCTACTTCGATAGGCACTCCGCCAATAGCATCTACCAGCTTGCGAAAACCACTGGTATCAATCTGGATATAGTAGCGAAGGGGAATGCCTAAGAACTGGCGCACCGTGTTCAAGGTTAAGTCAATCCCGCCATAGGCGTAAGCATGATTAATCTTTTCTTTATATTTCCTACCCGGGATCGACACCCGCGTATCCCGCGGAATGGACAACAGGCTGCCCTCCCCTGTCTTAGGGTCGAAGCTGGCCACCATTAGGGTATCACTGCGCCCACGGGACTTCTGGCCAGGAGCAACCAATCCATCATCCACGCCGACCAAGAGAACGTGCAGCTTGCCATCAGTGGGCAAAACCATCTCTTCCTCTTCACCTGTCGTCCGGCCGGTTGTATAACCAAAGAAACAAGTGCTCGCCACAGTCATCACAATAAAGAAAACGGCTAAGAGTAAAGCCTTTCCCCTGCGAGCCATATTGGGTTCTCCTCCTATGCACTTTAGATAACATAAACTTCGTCAATTCGACAAGAATCGAATCTCCTTTTACTATAACAAAGCTATAAAGTGCATACAAGGATTAGTTCAACCTATTAAAATCCCTATTTAGATTAGGGAAAAATATCTTTTCCTACAATCACCACAACCTCTGCTTCGCTATCCAGCTGGGGTTCAACCAATACCTCGTGCAGCATCAGATGGTGGGCTACCGTCAATGCGCTGTCTGCATCGCTACCCACCACTTGTGAGGTCCGCTGATCATCCCGATCAGCCATCTGCATGTCTAAAACGCGAAAACCCTTTTCCCGCAATCGCTCAGCCACCTGTTCCCCGCTGGCTATATCTCCATTGGCAATAACCACCGAAACAGTAATCTGTTGATTAAGCTCCTTATCAGCAGAGGAGTAGAAGTAATCTTCTATGAGTTGCTCTAGCTTCTGCTGGTCGGGCACAAAGTAGTTAATTCCATTGATCCAAACGCTATCGTCACCTTCAATAGTGTAACTGGTTACTTTATTATTTCTAACCGACTCTAGAATGGACAAATATCGTAAACCCACACTGACGGGTATATTGGTCTTAACCGATTCTAGGGCAATTTTAAGCAATTGATTGAGCTTGAGGATATTGGCCGGTTTCAAAAGCTGTTTAACGGCCGCAGCGACAAATTTTTGCTGCCTCTCAATACGTTTTAGGTCACTATCCAAACGGTAACGCACATAGCCTTCCGCCTGCTCCCCATTTAAGATCTGCTCGCCCTGCTTAAGATTGATATAAAGGCCCCCTGCCCGGTCGGTATAACGCATGTCCTTTTCCACATAGATAGGAACTCCCCCAATGGCATCAACGATACGTCTTAATCCGTCGGTCTGAACATGAACGTAGTAGCGCAAAGGAATGTTGAGAAATTGGCCCACGGTGCGCATAGTGAGGTCGGGGCCGCCAAAGGCTAGGGCGTGATTTATTTTGTCTTTGTTTTTGCGGCCGGGGATCTCAACCAGGGTATCCCGGGGAATGGAAAGTAGACTGAGTTCACCGGTGTCTGGATCGTAGCTAGCGACCATTAGGGTGTCACTTCTTCCCATCACCGGCTTACCAGTCCTATCGACTCCTTTATCTTCTCCAATTATGAGAACCCGCAACTTACCATCGACCCGGTAGGGCTCCTGCCCTTCAACAGTGCCCGGGTCATACCCCCTATTCCCCAAGAGCCCGATACCAATGGCGCTAACTACTATAAATACTATTGCCGGTATCACAATCTTTTTCTTCCGTCCCATACATCCCCCTCCTGGCACCTTCCTCGCTGCCTATGGGTGCTAGTCCTGATATAACCCGTATTTATAGATATAGCCTTCCACACTACTTGGCACTAAATATTTAATTGGCCGGCCGGTCCGTACTCTCCTCCTAATATCGGTCGAAGAAATTGCTAGGGAGGGGACTTCTAAGAAACGGATACGCGCCAATTCGTCAGCCGTTAAGCTACCACCATCCTCAAAACTAAAACCGGGTCTAGTGGCGGCTACGAAATGGCAGGATCGCAGTAGATCCTGGTAACGATACCAGGTGTGAAGCTGGCGGATAACATCCGCACCGGTGATGAAGTAGATCTCACATTGTTTAAACTGCTGGGCAAAGTGCTGAATGGTATCATAAGTATATGAGTATCCGGGGCGATCTAACTCCAAGCGAGAAACCCGAAACTTAGGATTGCTTACCGTTGCCAACAAAGTCATCTGAAAGCGATGTTCCCCATCGCTAACATCCCTTTTATGCGGCGGGTTGCCCGAAGGTATAAAGTAGACCGTATCCAATTGAAACTCGTGGAGCACAGCCTGGGCTGTAACCAGATGCCCTAAGTGAATTGGATCGAAGGTGCCACCCATAATACCACATCTATACATAACGCCTCTCCTTTTCTCCTGTGGACAATCTACGGGTATTTTAACAGATAATGAGCTTACTGACGAATAATTGTAAACATAAAAAAAGGACGGTTGCCCGCCCTTCTTCTATTCTTCCCATGGCTCGGGGACATAGTCGAACTCCAAGTCACCGATGCGTACCGTATCACCGGCTTGAACCCCGGCTGCCCGCAGGGCTTCAAAAACGCCATAGCGACGCAAAGCCACCTGCAGCCGCAACAAGGCTTCTTGATTCTCCAAATTGGTCATCGCTACCCGGCGTTCCACCTGGCGACCATGGACAACGAAAATGCCGTCTTCCACGGTCACCTGCAAAGTGGGCTTCTCTTCCTCCACCGTCTCGGGAATCTCGATGGCCGGTGGGGGCGGAGCCGTTGCCAACAGAGCAACGGTGGCCCGTAACATAGGCAACACGTTCTGGCCGGTGGCCGCCGAGATAGGGAATACCAGATGTCCCATCGCCTCTAGCTCTCGGGTTAAAGCTGCGGCCCGCTCCTGCGCCTGGGGTAAGTCCATTTTATTAAGGGCCACAATTTGCGGCCGTTCGGCCAACTCGGGCGCATACTGGGCTAATTCGAAATTGATGGTATGAAAGTCCTCCAGCGGATCGCGGCCTTCCCAGGCCGCCGCGTCGACCACATGTAAAATTACACGGGTGCGCTCAATATGCCGTAAGAATTCATGCCCCAGGCCTTGTCCCCGGTGGGCACCGGCAATTAAACCAGGGATATCGGCCATCACGAAGGACTGCCCATCCACGCTTACCACGCCCAGATTAGGCGTGAGGGTGGTAAAAGGATAGTCGGCAATTTTGGGTCTAGCTGCCGATACTTGCGCTAACAAGGTAGATTTACCGGCGTTGGGAAAACCGACCAACCCTACGTCGGCTAATAGCTTTAACTCTAGACGCAAATTCCGCTCCTCTCCCGGCTCCCCCTTTTCCGCAAAAGTAGGGGCTTGGCGTGTAGAGGTAGCAAAACGGGCGTTTCCTCTGCCGCCACGGCCGCCTTTGGCCACAATTGCCGTTTGCTCCAACTCGGTCAGGTCGGCCAGTGGTTGCCCCGTATCGTCATCGTAAACGATAGTGCCAGGAGGAACAGCAATAACCAAATCCTGTCCATTTCTCCCGTGTTTATTATTGGAGCCCCCATTCTCCCCTCTCTCGGCCCGATAATGCTTACGATAGCGCAAATCTAACAAGGTATTAACATGGGGACTGACGGTAAGCAACACGTTGCCTCCCCTACCTCCGTCTCCGCCCGAGGGCCCACCGTGGGGAATATATTTTTCTCGGCGGAAGGAGGCCATTCCGTCCCCACCGTCTCCAGCCTTGACATAGATCTTGACTTGATCAATGAACACTCCAGTACCTCCAATCCACAGTGGTTCTTTCCACCTGCCAACCGAGGCTCGCAGCCAAGGCTAGCGTCGGAGAATCTTTTGCTAGGGGTGCGACTTTTAACAATAGCTGTGGGCTGATAGGGGAAACGCTGATATACATAAAACGTTCATCCGCACCTAATTGGCTCACTTCAGTTAGAATAGAATTCCCCAGCCTTAATAGGGCGTGCCGCTTCTCGTCATTGATAGGTTCCAATAGGGGTTCTATAGCCACTTGGAAATCGATATCTCTCTGGTCGGCATAGCGTTGCCAAGACCACAATAGGGTGGCCAATTCATCGTCTTTACAAGCAAAAAGTGAACCAACCGCTTGAATATAGGTCACCATCTTTTCCACATCCCCGCATATTACGTCCCTGCTTCGCCCCATTTGTATATGACCCAGTAACAATTGCAGTTCATTTAATAGGTCATGGCGAAAGCAGCCTAACAACTGATAAATGTTGGGCTCTGTAAAAAGCTCCATACAGCGGCACCCCCTTTATTTGTGATTATAATACCACATTTACAAAGGGCACAAAAATAGGCTGCCCGCAATTAAGGGGACAGCCTATTTATCTAGCTTCCGTTTAGTTGGCAACTTCCTCAGCAACCTGATATACGCTAACCTGCTTCTTTTTCTTGCCTTTGCGTTCAAAGGTCACAACACCGTTGATCAAAGCAAACAAGGTGTCATCCTTACCTATGCCCACATTCTGGCCAGGATGAATCTTGGTACCGCGCTGCCGAACTAAAATTGAACCGGCGGTCACGAATTGGCCAGCCTGACGCTTAACACCGAGACGTTTAGCTTCGCTGTCCCGACCGTTACGGGAGCTACCTACACCCTTCTTAGACGCAAAAAGCTGTAGATCAAATCTCAATAGCATTGTCTACACCTCCTTTGAATCGTGAATCTGGACATAGCCAGCATATGCAGAGGCGATCGCCGTTAATCCCAAAAGCATCGTCTCTAATATGGCATCGACTGACCGTCGTAGCTCCGGTCCGATAAAAGGTAACTCACAGACAATCCGACCCGACTTCTGGCTACCGGCGCAATCGATCCTAAGATATTCCTGTAGACCAAGAATAGCGGTTTGCACTATGGCTGATACTCCAGCACATACTATATCCTGACCATGCTCTCCATAGTCAGCATGACCAGATACGGTAAAAGTGGTAATACGCCCTTCCTGATCCCGTTGGATAGAAACAGTAATCATCAACTAAAGGCTAATACTTTCGATCTTGACGCTGGTGAAAGGCTGTCGGTGACCGCGCTTAACCCGCACTCTTTTTCTGCGTTTGTAGCGGAAAGAAACTACCTTCGGGCCCTTGCCCTGGGCTAACACCGTACCGGTAACGACTGCACCGTCCAGAGTAGGTTGCCCCACTTTGACTCCGTCAGCTCCACTTACCAGAAGTACCTTATCAAAACTAACGGTGTCACCTACTTGCACAGGCAATTTCTCTACTTTGATTACTTGCCCTTGCTCAACCTTGAGCTGCTTACCACCAGTTTCAATAATGGCGTACATAGCGCCACCTCCTTAAGTTACTCGCCGAACACCAGGTGCAAGCTAGCTTGTCTTAAAACCCGGTTCGAGCGGTTTCAGCAGTATCAAAGCGATACTACTTCCAAGTTTCAATACTACCACAGCTAACTAATGGCGTCAATAAAATCTTCCGATAGGCGCCCCTTAGCATAGGTCCTGAAGGTACGCGTAATTTCTACCAACACCTTTTGCCCAACAAAAGGAGCTGCTTGATCTACCTGAATCACAAAACCATCCTTACGCGCGATGGCATCACTAGTGTTAAGCAGATGCACATCCTCTAAACGCAAAGATAATATATCGCCCACTTCTACCGGTAAAGCCACCTTTTCCACCATATCGCTATTCCCAGCCAACACGATAGCCCAGTCTTCTAAGCTCCGCTCCGAATTGCCCCGTATAAAAATGTGGCGTCCCGTCTCGGCCTCTAAACGTTCTAGATTGCTGCCACCGGACCCAATCAGTACGGCCGCCACCACCGGGTTAACATCCAACAGGACCGCCTCTTCCTGATGGGTACGGAAATAGTGTTTCAGTTCCATCTCGATGCGGTTTCCTATCACTTCCTCGTGCAATACGTAACCGGTGCCCTCACAACAAGGGCAAGGTTTCTGCAACACTTCACCTAAATTTTGACGCACCTTTTGCCGCGTCATCTCTACAAGGCCCAGTTGGGTAAGCCCCAAAACGGTGGACTTGGTCTTATCGGCCTTTACAGCTTCCTCTAACTTCTTCAGCACTTGCTGTTGATGTTCCGGCTTAGCCATATCTATAAAATCGATGATGATGATACCACCAATATTGCGTAGGCGTATTTGGTGGGCAATTTCCTCGGCTGCCTCTAAGTTGGTTCTCAAAACCGTATCGGCCAAGTTGGTGCTACCCACATACTTGCCCGTGTTCACATCTATGGCGGTCAAAGCTTCCGTTTGGTCAATCACCAGGTAACCACCACTTTTAAGCCAAACCCGGCGTTTCAGGGCCTTTTCCAGCTCTACTTCCAAACCAAAGGTTTCAAAGATGGGGCGTTGTTCTTGAAAGAAGAATACCCGTTCCCGAAACTCGGGCGCCGTCGCGTCCAACAGTTCCAAAACAGCCTGATATTGCTCCAAGCTATCGACAATTAAACGATCCACGTTTTCATCCAACAAATCGCGAATTACACGACCAACCAAATCTAAGTCCCGATGAATCAGGGCGGGAGCTTTAGCCCAACGGCTGCGATAACAAATACTATCCCAGAGCTTAGCTAAAAAGTCGATGTCCTGCTTTATCTCCTCGGCAGTGCAATCGGTGGCAACGGTGCGTACAATAACACCCATTTGTTTGGGTTTAACTTGCATAGCGATTTGGCGTAAACGTTCCCGTTCCGCTGGGTCGACTATCCGGCGTGAAACCCCCACATGATTTACTGTGGGCATCAGCCCCACATACCGCCCCGGCAAGGTGATCTGCCGGGTTACGCGGGCTCCCTTGTTGCCAAAAGGTTCCTTTGTAACCTGCACTAAGATCTCCTTGCCACTGTGCACCAAATCACGGATGGTAACTCGCCCTTTGCGCTTTCTTGTTTTCTCCGCTTGT
>JAAYGE010000085.1 GCA_012727835.1 Bacillota bacterium | reverse complement strand
GGCCCAGACGAATAACCACGTTGCCTAGGAAAACATAATTAAGAACCGCATTGGTATCGCCTGCTCCACGCAAAACGCCACTGGCCACAAAGGCGAAGGCTTGGGGAACCTGGGAAATACCTATGAGGCGCAACACTTGCCCCGCCGAAGCTATAACGGCCGGATCATCGGTGTAAATACGCACAAAGAGGCTGGGCAGTAAAAGGAACAGCACCCCCATGGTGCCCATGAAGAATACACACAGACGAGTCGCACCCCAACCACTGCGCTCAGCTTCTTGGGGGAAACCTGCTCCTAAATTTTGCCCTACTAAAGTGGAGGCGGCTACCGAAAAGCCGATGCTGGGCATATAGGAAAGTTGCTCAATATTGCCGGCTAAGGTGGAAACGGCCACCGCCGTAGTACCAAGGGTCGCTACAATCTTGACGTGAAGCATAACGCTCAAACTCATAACTAGCCGCTCCAAGGCGGCCGGAATACCGACACGGAAAAGGCGAACGATCAGGGGCCAATCGAGGGTGGCAAAATCTCGCCCTCTAAGGTGCAGCCCTCCCTTACCCCGTAGCAGGGCGATAAACAGGATGCTGGCGGTAGATAGGTGGGCAATACTGGTGGCTAGGGCGGCGCCTTGTACCCCGAGGGCAGGCAGACCGAAGTGGCCAAAAATTAAGGCATAGTTAAGAACAACGTTAAGTGCATTAGCAAATAGGCTAGCATAAAAGGGCGTTTTCGTATCACCGGCGGCTCGCAGAGAGCTGGTCATAATGGTTGATAGCATCAGAAAGAATAACCCGGGACTGAAAGCTTGCAAGTATTGAATACCTAGCTGGATTACATCATCTTTAGCCCCCATAAAAAGGGTTATTTCCCGGGCAAAGAAGAAACCACAGACCGCTAAAACCAGCGCCAACACCGAGGTAGTGAGTAAGGCCTGAGCAGCCGCTTTGGTGGCAGTATCTTCATCTTCGGCACCAATAAAGCGAGCCACCAATGCGGTTGTAGCCACCCCTAGGCCTAGAAAGATGGCCTGCCCTACAAACATGGGGCGAAAACTTAAACCTACGGCAGCGATCGCGGCCTGCCCTAAGCGCCCCACCATGGCCATATCTACCATCTGGGCTAGAGTCTGCAGGAACATTTGCGCCATCACCGGCCAGGCTAACAGCAGAATCTTAGTATATAAACTCGCCTTCTTACTCTTGGCAACCGGTTGGATTGACACCAATCCCCCTCCTCCCCCAATAGCAACGTTGCTGCTAATTGTAGAGGGTATCGAAGTATTTTGTCAAGTATTACCCTGCGCCCTTAAGTGAGGTTTGGTATGATTAGCTTATAACTAGCTATTCTGCCAAAGGGAGGTATGGGCATGAAAACACGGGTTAAAGACGCGGTACAAGCCATTGAACAACAATTAATAGCCTTCGCTAGTGAATTAGTTCAAATTAAAAGCCTGACCGGTAAAGAGGAAAAAGTAATTCGACGTATCGCTACTGAAATGAAGCAACTGGGTTATGACCGGGTAGTAGTTGATAAGGTGGGCAACGTAATCGGCACCATCGGTAACGGCCCTACAAAATTATTGTTCGATTCACACGTGGACCATGTGGATGTCAATGACCCGGAGGAGTGGGATTTGCCCCCATATGGTGGTGTGATTAAGGATGGCAGGCTGCACGGGCGCGGCGCCTCGGACATGAAAGCTTCTGCGGCTGCCACCGTATATGCCGGGGCAGTGATCAAGCAGCTAGGGCTAGATGCGGGAAAAACTATTCATGTCTGCTGCTCGGTTATGGAAGAGGATTACGATGGTGAAGGCCTCTACCGGGCCATCGTCGATAACTCGCTGCAGCCCGACTATGTGGTTATTTGTGAACCCAGCTATCTGCAGATTTCCTTAGGGCACATGGGGCGCGCCGTGTTCAAGATTACGGTGCCAGGCGTATCTTCCCATGGTTCGGCTCCGGAAAAGGGCGTTAACGCCATCTATAAGGCCCAGCCGATTGTTGCCCGCATTGAAAAGCTGGGCAATGAATACATGCAGTTGCCCGCCGGAGAGCGCCCCTCTTTGGCACTGACTAGAATTGAAAGCACGGCCGTTTCCTTGAACGCTATTCCGGCCAGTTGTTCCCTCTATCTGGATCGACGCCTTGTCCCCGGCGAAACAGAGGAGTCGGTGGCTAAAGAGCTGGATGCTCTGGTGGCCGGCACCGACGCTACATGGGAGGTCTACGAAGCGGTGGGCACCAGTTGGACCGGCGAAACCATCACCCTTCGTTCCTTCTTACCCGCCTGGGAAATAGACCAAGAACACCCATTGACTAAGAGCTGTATTAAGACCTATGAAGCCTTGCTAGGCCAAGAACCGCAATTGTATAAATGGACCTTCTCCACTAATGGCGTAGCAACAGCCAGTCGGCTGGGCATCCCCACCATCGGTTTTGGGGCCGGTATCGAAGCGGTGGCCCACAAAACCAACGAATATTGCCCGGTGAGCGACATAGTAACTGCCTGTCAGTTTTACAGCCTCTTGCCGGCTTATTTACAGTAAGATACAACAAACGGACGCGAGCGCGTCCGTTTTTGTTCTGTATTTTAATGAAGACTAGGCCCACAATTGATATCAAAGGGTGCGATAAGCAGCTTTTGAATTTCCTTTCCATAGTTATTGAAGAACCACTTAACGGCCTTGCCATAGTTCTCCTTGCTATCAAATTCCCAGTAAGAGAAATACTTGACGCACTTTACAATCCGCGTCAGCTCCCTTGGAGGGCTACCCATTTCAACGCCGTCGATAGTAAAGGAACGCTTAAGGTATTTAATATCTAGACATCCGGGTTGCTGAATTTGTGCCTCGGCGATTGCCGCTATCAGGGTTTCAAACTCGGCCAGCTTGCCCGGTTTAACTTGAAACAATTTTACCTCTGCAAAGCTATTCTTCATTTCTTCACCTCCATTTCATCGGCTGTTACATCGGGCGCATCTCTCTTTACTAGCTCGCTATAGCAATGAAGCACAGCAACATAAAGGGATGCCCCAATAAAAGACCAAACCAATATTGCTAGTAGATAACCTAGATAGTACTGAGCAAGCCAAGTGAGCAGACAGCTCACTATTCCGCTGGGGAAAACTTCGCCCAGGTTTGTGCCCACTGCATTCTATTCTGAATACATCACACAATTACCTCCATAGGCGCAAGAAAAAACAGCCGCGGATTACCGCAGCTGTTAGTGTCATTTCTTTGCAGTTTTTTTCTTCTTCTCCCTGTCCTGCGCGTAGCGTTCGGCCTCGCTATAAATGCAACCGCAGTACTGTTGACGGTAAAGGCCCATCTCTTTGGAAAGTTCCACGCTGCGCTTAAAACCGGTGCGGAAATCCATATAAAGAAAGGGTATGTCGTAGGCAGCAGCAATGGCCTCGCCGGTTTCCTTTAGTACTTCATGCTTTTGAAAGGGGCTAATTAACAGGGTGGTGGTAAAGGCATCGAATTTGCCGTGTTTAGCGATGCGTGCCGTCTGCTCCAGGCGCATCTGGTAGCAGAGGGGGCAGCGCACCTGTTCCCGCCAAGCGGCACGGCGCAACCACTCCTGATAGTCATACTCTCCCGGGTTGAGCACAGGCAACTCTACCGTTTCTGCAAATTGCATAAAGGAATCTAGGCGGCGCTGATATTCCTGGGAGGGATGAATGTTGGGATTATAAAAATAGCCATAAACTTGATGCCCCGCTTCCCGTAGGGCCTCTACACAATAGGAAGCACAGGGCCCACAACAGGCATGCAGCAAAACTTTCATCTATTTACTCCTCACCGCAAGTAGTTGGCTCTTAGTGGCTATTAGCTCTTCTAGGCGTTCAATATAAACTCGCACATCTTTGGGGTTGGTCTTAGCCACCAATGTACCATCTTTGTTGAGGAATTTACTGGCTGCTCCACCACCTAAGCCTAAGATGTGTTGGCGCTCTGAGATCATAATCATGTTATAGCGGCAGGCGTGTCCTGGTAGGGTCCAGCCCACATTTTCCTGGCCGCCAAGAATATTCCGTTGCCGGTATAAATAATAGGGATGGTAGCCGGCTTGGCGCAAGGATTGGCTGGCCGCTTCTACCATACGAGCCGCCAGTTGATCGTCGGGCAGCATCCCCCACCAGTCGTCTTGTTCAGCGGTGAAGCGGGAAGCCCGCTTTGGTGCAAACATGTGCAAAGTAATATTCTCAGGTCTCATTCCCAGCACCCAATCAATGCTAGCCTGAACCTCGCCTAACCCCTCCTTAGGCAGCCCCAGAATCAAGTCCATATTTAGTGTTGGGAAGTGTCCTTCAGCACGAACCACGGCCGCCTCGATATCGGTTGCACTATGGGGACGCCCGATCAAATCGAGGGTCTTTTGGTGCTTGGTTTGAGGGTTAATGCTGATGCGTTCGACTCCAGCCTCAACCAATACGGCTATATGCTGTTCTGTTAGGGTTTCTGGCCGACCGGCTTCTACCGTGAACTCCTGCCAGGGCTGCGGTAAGGCTTGCCTTAGCGCTTGCAGAACCTGGCGTAAATCTTTAGCCGGCAGGGCCGTCGGTGTGCCACCACCCACATAGACCGAATCCACATTAAACTCCAGTTGCCGCAGCTGCCTTCCTACAGCCTCAATTTCGGCTAACAAAGCATTCATAAAGCGCTGGCGTTCTTGCCCTAATTCACGCAGGGAATGGGACGGGAAAGAACAATAAAGGCAACGGGTGGGGCAGAAGGGAATGCCCACATATACGCTCACCGCCCGTGGGGATAAACTAGTTAAGAATGGGTATTCAAACTCGGCCACCTCGCGTAGCAGAGCTAGCTTGGCCGGCGATACGCCATAAGTGGCCTGCATTTTTGCCAAGGCCTCCTCCAGGCTATGCCCCGCATCTAGCCAACGGTAAAGCGGTTTCACAGGACGTACTCCCTGCATTTTTCCCCATGGATCTGGCATGCGTCTACCTCCCTTTAGGTTCTATGCACAGATTAACATAAAACAGGGGTATTAATAAAGCCTCCCGGGCTGGGGGGTTACGTTATTAAAATAACATCTATATAATAGGAGCGAGTGATCTTTGCAAAGGAGGGCCTCCCTTGACAGAAGAAAGAGCTGCGAAAGCAGTTGCCTCTGCAAAAAAAAGGCAAATACCGATCGGAGTTCTGCTCTTACTGCCATCGTTAATTTGGTCAACCGTCTTTCCCTTTTCCAAGTTGGTGTTGAAGGTAATCCCACCAACCCTGCTGGCGGCCCTCCGCTTTAGTATCGGAGCCTGCTTTCTCACTGCCTATGCCATTTATGTTAGCGGCTACCAGAGATTTATTAGCGCCGCGCAACGCAACTGGCCTTGGTTTATCCTCTTAGGCAGTTCGGGCGTATTCCTAAATAATCTGCTACAGAACCTGGGTCTCAACCTCACCACCGCCAGCAGCGGAAGCCTGCTAAGTTCGGTGGACCCGATTTTCTCGGTCATTCTTTCAGCCATTTTCTTAGGTGAAAGGATGAACGGAAAAAAGTTAATTGGCCTAATCACTGCCTTCATCGGTATCTTCTTAGTGACTACCAATGGCACTTGGGTGCTGGACTGGGGGGATAGCGGCCTGGGTAATGTGTTGGTGATCGCTTCCGCCCTGAGCTACAGTGTTTATACAGTTGCTTCTAAACGGGTATTACACCACGAGGACCCGCCCATTGTAGTAGCTTGGTCGACCATCATCGGTGCCGTCTTTCTGGTAATAGTTGCCCTATTTGCCGAAGCAGCCCCCAGCTGGACGCAAATTACTACCCCCATCTTGCTAAGTACTCTTTACCTGAGCATCGTACCTACTTCCGTATCGGTGGTGGCCTACGCCTATCTATTGCAGCGGGTACAGGCTTCTTTGGCGGCCATTAGTCTATTTTTAATCCCCGCCTTCTCTATTATCTGGTCGGTATTATTACTCAGAGAACAGCTAGGTTGGCCCACTTTAGCTGGTGGTGCCCTCATTATAGCCGGAGTAGCCTTAGCAGTTCTGGGCGGACGCCAACAGAACTCACCAACACAATAGGGAGGCATGTACATATGGATTTGATTACAGCTAGAAACGAGCGCACCAAATGGTGGCGTGAGGCCCGGTTTGGCATGTTCATCCATTGGGGCCTCTATGCTATCCCTGCCCGAGGAGAATGGGTGCGCAAGGCAGAAAGACTTTCCAATGAGGACTACCAACCCTATTTCGAGGAATTTAATCCGTTAGCTTATGACCCAGCAGCTTGGGCGGCAGCCGCTAAGGCCGCCGGTATGCGCTATGCGGTGATGACAGCTAAACACCACGACGGTTTCTGCCTCTTCGATAGCCAGCTTACCGACTATAAAGCCACCAACTCGCCGGCGGGCCGTTATTTAATCCGCGAATTTGTGGAGGCCTTTCGGGCAGCGGGGCTTAAGGTTGGCTTGTACTATTCACTGATCGACTGGCACCATCCCGACTACCCCCACTATGGCGACCGGCATCACCCCTTGCGTAACGACCAATCGCTTAAGGGCGTGCAGCACAACTTTGACAATTACCTGGATTATATGCACGGGCAGGTGCGGGCGCTGTGCACCAATTATGGCCCTATTGATATTTTCTGGTTCGACTTTTCTTATGACGATATGAAGGGTGAAAAATGGCGGGCCAGCCAGCTAATTGAAATGGTAAGGAGTTTACAGCCCCAGGCGATTATCGATAACCGGCTGGAAGCCAGCGGCGAAGGCGCAGGCAGCATCCGTACCCGTAATCCGAAACCTTATGCGGGCGATTTTGCCTCACCGGAGCAGATCATCCCACCGGCCGGCATAGTGGATGAAGATGGCAACCCCATCCCCTGGGAAGCTTGTATCACCATGAACAACAACTGGGGCTACTGCGCCAGCGATAAAAACTATAAATCGGCGAAGCAAATGATCCGCAAGCTGGTGGAGTGTGTCAGCAAGAATGGCAATATGATTTTAAACGTGGGCCCCAACGCTAAAGGCGAAATCCCGGCTGAAGAAAGGCAAATTCTTAAAGAGATCGGTACTTGGATGGGGCAGAATAGCGATAGTATTTACGGCTGTGGCCGAGCCGAACTGCCTAAACCCGAGTGGGGTTACTACACCCAAAAGGGCAATAAGCTCTATGCCCATGTGTTTGAGCCACCCATCGGGCCCCTGGGCTTAGCCGGGCTCAATGGCCGGGTGAAAAAGGTACGGCTGCTGGCCGACGGTTCGGAACTAAAAATTGTTCAGCCCTGGAACACCTTCGACTTCACCGACTATATCTTCGTCAACTTCGGTGAGCCGGCCCATTTAACCCATCCCGTGCCCGATGACATTGACACGGTACTCATGCT
>JAAYGE010000084.1 GCA_012727835.1 Bacillota bacterium | reverse complement strand
CGGAATTGGCAGACGCGCTAGACTTAGGATCTAGTACCCTTGTGGTGTAGGGGTTCGACTCCCCTCCTTCGCACCAATGAAATCGAAAACGGAGCATTTTTGCTCCGTTTTTTGTTATATATCTGGCTTACCCTTTTCCTGCTCATACTAATGGTCTTGTTTATTTGCCCCCCGATGCTTGGTACCTGGCGGAAAGAGGTATGATCACCACCGCCACGATGATTGCCGACTTGAAAGAACCCTACTAGACAAGTGGTGAAATACTATTTTGGCAAGCAGAAAGGCAGTAGATTTTGCTTGGGACCGGGAGTAGCCTCACAGGTCCCCTACGCGGTATCTACTGCCCTTTTCTATACCCTTTGATAAAAAAAGGAGTCGAAAATGCGAAAGCCATATTCCTGAGGGCGAAACATCTGTTCTGTGCTACCCCAAAATAGTACTCCGCCGGATTTGAGACTAGCGGCAAACTGCCAATAGAGCTTATGCTTAATTTCATCGGTGAAATATATCAGCACGTTGCGGCAAACAATCAAATCCAGATCTTGCGGGTAGGGGTCGGCCAGTAGATTGTGTTTACGAAATTCGACAGTCTGACGAATTTCCGGAGCAACTTCAAAGGTGCTGGGCCTCTCAATTATGTATTTGCTTCTAAAACGCTGGGGAATCTGGCTGATTTGACCTTTAGGATAAACGGCAGCTTGGGCCCGTTGCATAACTCCCATATCAATATCCGTCGCCAAAATACTGAAACTAACCCCGGGGAAGGAGTCGCGCAACAACATGGCCAACGAATAGGGCTCTTCCCCGCTGGAACAAGCCGCACTCCAGATTCTTAAATGCTTAGTGGCATTTAAGCCTAATAATTCGGGAAGTACCTTTTTCTCTAAGACTCGCCACCGCTCCTCGTTACGGAAGAACTCGGATACGTTAATTGTAATTCGATCTATAAATTCATCTAAAGCCTGTTTATCAGTCGCTAACAAGTCTTAGTAGGCTAAGAAAGAGTGGAAGCCCCGTCGGTTCATCAGGCTGGTGATCCGCCGCCTCATCTGCTTCTCTTTGTAATTGCTCAGATCCACGTCGATAAGTTGTTTAACCTTGCCCGTAAACAATGCATACTCGTCGGTGGCCATCGAGAACCTCCTCCCTTCTTTCGTTTATCTGGTCAAACAAACAGCAGCCGCTCTTCTCCATACTAGGGTTCAGATAGGCTGCTGCAATCACTCGCATATGATCTTGGCCAGCTTTGGAGAGGTATTAGACGGGCCGTTACAGGCTAACAACCTGTTTAGGCGCAGGCGAGTCAAAAATGCCTCGCTCAACCTCCGTAGCTGTCATATTTTGAGCCTGAAAGTGCTTGGTGATATAGTTGCATGCGTCCCAGGGGTTAACACGATCACCACAGGTGAAAACGTCAACTGCTGCATAACCTAATTCTGGCCAACTATGAATTGCCAGATGCGATTCGGAGATTACAACAACGCCACTAACACCCTGAGGGCTAAATTTATGGAACACCACTTCGCGTATTTCGGCACCGGCCTCTAAGGCCGCATTAACCATGATCTTTTCCACCAGCTGCACATCGTTGAGAATGTCAGCAGGGCATCCATAAATTTCAGCCAGAATATGACGGCCCAGTGGATTCATCTAATTCCTCTTCCTCCTTTTTCCAGTAATTTATTAGTGGTCAATTCATTCTAGCAAATTGTTCAAGAAAGTCAATTGCCTGACAGCAGGGAAAAAATATCGCGCCTATAGCTCTTCGCTATAGACGCGAAAACTGCTGTAGGAAATTGCTACTTGGCTAGGCCTGATGAAATTGACTAGGACTTATTGTAGAGGAAAAGCCTTGTCCATGTCAATAGCGAAGTTTTTCATGCTGCAAGAGCCCCAGGATTGCATCCGGGGCTAAGGGTTTACTAATGAGATACCCCTGCATGAAATCGCAATCGTTTAGGCGCAGATACTCCCTTTGGGCCGGTGCCTCCACACCTTCTGCGACCACAAAGAATCCCTGCCGATGGGCCATGGCAATGATATCGCCAGCTATAGCTTGCTCGGGGGCAACAGAAAGCAGGCTGTCGATGAATGACTTGTCGATCTTGATACCATGCACCCGCAAATTCTGGCTGCGGCTAAGGGATGAATATCCGATACCGAAGTCATCGATGGCAATTTGTATACCATGTTGCTCCAGCTCTCTTAACTTCTCATTGATGACCCCATATTCATCCATTAAGAGCGACTCGGTTATCTCCAATGTTAAGCTACTTGTTTTCACCCCGGTCTCCTCGATTATTGCCAGCAGGTCCGCAACAAAATCATCTTGTAGCAGCTGTAACAGCGAGATATTCACCGACATTCTAAGCTGGTCGAAGCCCTGGCTCGCCAGTTGAGTGAGAAACTCGCAAGCTTGTCGCAAAATATATTTTCCCAGAGGAATAATGAGTCCAGTTTGCTCCGCTACAGGAATAAATTCTGCCGGTGATACATTGCCCAGATGTACGCTGTGCATCCGCGCCAAGGCTTCCAAACCTACAATTTGGTTTTGTTTCAGATCCACAATTGGCTGGTACACTAGGTGAACATTTTGCTTCATCTGGCTGCTCACTGCAGCTCGCAATTCACCTTCTACGATCGTTTGTCGGAGCAGTTGCTCTTCCATGCTATTATCAAAGAAGCAATAGCCCTCACTGTCCTGCTCACCAGCACAGCTAGCCGCTATAGATGCCCTTTTGATGATAGTATTGGCGTCAACTTCCCGTTCTCCATCGATCTCCACTATGCCGATGGCCACCCCTGTACGTTTTGCCTGCAACGGTTGTCGCAGACTGTCGATTACCTGTTGGGCCATGGCAATCAGATCCGATCTGTCTCCATAGCTGGTAACATAGAGCATAAAGCGGGCGGCCCCCAGGTGGAAAATGTGTTGCGCTGACGTCTTGGCCAGCAATAAAGTGGCAGCACATTCCTTTAATATCATCTCACTATACTGGTAACCGATGGCCATGTTCAATAAATCAAAATTACAGTCGATGAGCAGACAAGCCCGCTTCTTGTGACCATTGCTGTTAGCTTGGCTTTGAAAGAATTCCTCCCAATAGGTCTTATTGGGTAGTCCAGTAACCGCATCATAATAGGAATAACGGATTAGGGTTTCATTTTTCTTGCGGTTGCTGGAGAGCATAGCTAGGAGCAGACCGAAAACAATTACCAGGGTTGTTATACCTATCATGCGTACCCGGGCAATTAGTAACTTTGTTTCTCCCAGTTCGTTGTGAACAGCTAAGGTACCTAACTTTCTGTCTTCTACCCAAACCGGTAACAGAACCTGATAAAAGGGAGCATCACCGCTATATATTTCACCCGCAAATTCTCTACCCTCTTGCATTGCTGCCTTAGCATCCGCCGTCAAAATAAAATCACCTTCATGGCCCTGATGAGCTATAGGCTCCAAGTTGTTGTCATAGAAAACAGCACATTTGATGTAGGGATCGGCAACAATTTCCGTCAACAGACATTGGAGTTCAAACCTGCCCAGAAAGTCACGCACCCTTTCAGCTAACACACCCATCTGTAAGAAGCGGCCCGTATCATTTAACCGCCAATAGGCGTACTTAAGATATCTTTCCGATTCGCTGTCCCGCCGAATTTCGTCTACGTGGCTTTGTTTTCCGCTGCGCATAAAATTGTAAACCGGGTGCCCTTCTTTTGCATGCCAACCCAGATAAATGCCCGTGTTGGAATAGACAATCTGTCCTTCCCTGTTATAAACATAAATTTCGTCCACCTGCATGATATCAGCTATTTCAGCTAACAACCGATTGCTATATTGCCCATCATAAAGGGCCACAATCTGGCCGGTGGCCAACAGCTTGTCCTCCAACAGCCCATCAATTATAGTGGTAGCTTCGGCAGCTGCGGCCAACTTCTGGGCATAAATATTAGCTAGCCGCTGCGTTTCTTCTGCCACTTGCCCGTTATAAAAATTTTGGGCAGCAGTGATAATCTGATATCCAGCCACAAACAAAATAACCACACTGAGCAGCACTACAAACAGGTATTGTTTAAGATCCGTGGTCTTCATTTGGCCCTGCATAAACTCCCCACCTCCGCTCTCACCTGTAGCAAGAACCTTTCTGCAGCCTCAATTATTAATCCTGCTTAGGTGGCTTAGAAAAGGATTGTTCACAACTTTACAAAATATCTTCAGGCCTGACACAATTGGGCTACTGGGCTTGCAGACTCGCTGGGAGTGTAGTATAATTAATGAGCAACGGGCTGTGGCGCAGTTTGGCTAGCGCGCGTGCTTGGGGTGCACGAGGTCGCAGGTTCAAGTCCTGTCAGCCCGACCATTCTCGAATAGCAAAAACCGTCCTCTCTAAAGATGAGGACGGTTTTTTGTTTTACGCAGAACCCCATTCTGGCCATCACCAGAATGGGGTTCTTGCACCAAGCCGTCGGTTATAGAATGATAGCGATCAAGCCACCACTGCCTTCGTTAACAATCTTTTCAAGCGTCTCTCGCAATTTCTCCTGCGCATTATCGGGCATACGCAAGAGTTTATTTTGAATTCCTTCACGCACCAAGTTGTGCAGCGACTTGCCAAATATGTTGGTTTCCCAAAGCTTCTCCGGGTTGGCTTCGAACTCTTCCAATAGATATTTGACCAATTCTTCGCTTTGCTTTTCAGTGCCAATGATAGGGGCTACTTCCGACTCCACATCCACACGAATCATATGGTAAGCTGGCGCGGTAGCCCGCAAACGCACGCCAAAACGGTTGCCCTGACGAACGATTTCCGGCTCGTCTAGCTCCATTTCGTCTAGACTGGGTGGCACAATCCCGTATCCCGTGTTGCGGGAATCCCGCACCGCATCTTTAACCTTGTCGTATTCCCGTTTGGCCTGGGCATATTCCCGCATTAGGGCCAGCAGTTTATCCCGTCCATGAATTTCTGTCCCGGCTGCCTCACTCAACGCCTCCCAGTAGAGGTAATCGGGCACATTGACCGAGAGGACGGCCGCACCGGTGCCTAAGTCCATAGTCTCCAGGATTACTTCCGAAACGGTGTCGCACTCGCTGAGAACCTCAATCAAAGTGTCGATCTCTCGTAGATTCTTAACCTGGGTAGCTCCATCTTGCACCACCGCTTCCAGCTTGCGCCGCAACCAATGTTTGCTGTCTAATACGTTTACCCATGGCGGCAGGTTCACATTTACCTCACGGACAGGGAATTCATAGAGGATTTCTCTCAAGACGCCCTGGATGTCAGTTTGGTTAAGCCTAGTGGCATCAATAGGTATAACGGCCGTTTGATATTTCTCCTCCAATTCGGCTCTGAGCTCCATTGTCTCCGGGTCAAACGGGTCAGCGCTGTTCAACAGCACCACAAAGGGCTTGCCTAGATTCTGCAACTCCTCGATGACTCGTTCTTCGGCTGTCACATAGGCGGAGCGGGGTAAATCGGTTATGGTCCCGTCGGTGGTTACCACTATGCCGATCGTAGAATGGTCGACAATTACCTTTTTGGTGCCGATTTCAGCTGCTTCTTCAAAGGGGATCGGCTCTTCGAACCATGGTGTTAATACCATGCGCGGGCCGTCTTCATCACTGTAGCCAAGTGCACCCTCTACCGCATAGCCTACGCAATCGACCATTCGTACTCGCAACTTGATGTCATCCACAGTGATTTCGACACCTTCATCAGGAATAAATTTGGGCTCGGTAGTCATGATGGTTCGCCCTGCCCCACTCTGGGGTAAGGCATCCTTTGTACGCTCTTTGTCATGAACATCCGTGATATTCGGCAAAACCATGAGATCCATAAACCGTTTGATGAAAGTGGACTTGCCGGTGCGTACCGGGCCCACGATACCGAGATAGATATCACCATCGGTACGCTTAGCTATGTCCTGAAGTAGGTCAAACTTCTCCATAGGGTTCTCCCTCCTTTTTTGCCTGAGACGTCGATCGATAGCGATCTCTCGACCCGCCCGGCATTTCCACTCGAAATTCTTAGTTCAAGGTGAGCTTGTTTTCCTTAAACCCGGGCACAGCTTGGCTAGTACATATATATGAAAAGGCGCAGGCGATATGCCTGATAACGATTAAAGCTGCACAATAAAAAAAGCACTCCATCCTAGTGGAGTGCTAAGTCTCTGTTTATTGCTTCTCCCTATTTACAAACTCTAGATCCTCATATTCGTGTTTCCTTACCCGGTTCATCATCTCTACTAAAGTCACCCGTGGTTCCTGGTCAGCAAACAATACTCGGTAGAGGGCTTCGGTCAGCGGCATTTCTACTTTATGTCGCTGGGCCAGCTTATATGTGGCCTGCGTAGCAAAAGCACCCTCAATTACCATATGGGTACCTCCGGTCACTTCCTTTAGCGTTTGTCCCTGGCCAATTTTAAAGCCCGCGTTCCAGTTACGACTATGTTTGCTGGTACAGGTGGCAATCAAATCACCTATGCCCGAAAGGCCCGCAAAGGTGCGAGGATCAGCCCCTAAACACACCCCCAGACGGACCACTTCCCCTAGGCCCCGAGTGATCAGCATGGCTTTAGTGTTATCACCAAAGCCCATGCCGTCGGCGATACCCGCCGCTAGGGCTATAATGTTCTTTAAAGCGCCCCCCAGTTCCACACCGATAATATCGTGATTGGTATAAACCCGAAAATTCGGCGTAAAGAAGGCGTCCTGCAATCGCTGGGCAGCATCCCGGTCCACACTGCTAACAACACTAGCCGATGGCATGTCCTGCCCCACCTCTTCCGCATGGTTAGGACCCGATAATACTCCTATGGAACGGGCTTTGGAACCGATTTCTTCTTCAATAACCTCAGACAGACGTTGTAAGGTGTTAGGCTCAAAACCCTTAGCCGTATTTACAATATCAACCGGTGTGCTTAGTAAGGGAGCTACTTTCTTCAGCACCTCCCGCAAATGGGCAGAAGGAATAGCGAAAACTAACAAATCTTGGCCTTGTGTAGCTTCTATTAAGGAAGAAGTAGCCACCACATGGGGAGGAATGGCTACTCCCGGTAAGTACTTTTTGTTTTCTCGTTCTTCGTTAATGGCTAAAGCCAACTTATCCCGTCGACTCCAGATGGTGACACGGTCAAAGTTGTGGCTAAGAACACGCGCAGCCAACGCCGTGCCCCAGCTACCTGCGCCAATCACCGCTGCCGCTCTGGTGGCCATCCTGTTACCCCTCCTCTCAATCCTCTCGCCTCTTTCGTATATAAAAGCGAATAGGTGTACCAACAAAGCCCATAGCTTTCCGCAAGGTGTTTTCTAGAAAACGTTGATAGGAAAAATGCATTAGCTCCGGATCATTGACAAAAAATACAAAGGTTGGTGGTTTGATGCCCGATTGGGTAGCATAGTAAATACGTAGTCTTTTACCCCTCTCGGTAGGGGTAGGGGTAACCATGGTGGCCTGTAGAATCAGCTCGTTGAGGGCGTTGGTGGAAATCCGCAAATGACGCTGCTCGTTGACTTGTTTAACCAAGTCGAATATCCGATGTACCCGCTGCCCCGTTTTAGCCGATATAAAAATAATGGGGGCATAATCAACAAAGCTGAGTTCGCTCTTAATCTCTTCGGTAAATCGGTTGGCTGTTCTATGGTCCTTCTCTATCAAATCCCACTTGTTGACAACCAGAATTATCCCCTTGCCCCGGTTATGGGCAATACCTACAATTTTCTTGTCTTGCTCGGTGACTCCTTCGGCGGCATCAATCACCATTAGGACAATGTCCGAGCGCTCGATAGCCCGTATGGAACGCAGCCCGCTATAACGCTCAATTTCTTCTTCCACCTTACTACGGCGTCGCAAGCCTGCTGTATCGATAAGCACATAATTTTCGTCGCCGATTGTAATCGGAGTATCTACCGCATCGCGGGTTGTGCCCGGTATGTCACTGACAATGACTCGCTCTTGTCCTAACAAGGCGTTTACAAGCGATGACTTACCCGTATTGGGTTTGCCGATTACCGCCACTCGGGTTAAGTCATCCTCATCTTCAACGGCTTCCTTGGCGGGTAAAAGGTCAACAATTAGATCTAATAGGTCCCCAATGCCCAGTCCATTGGCTGCCGAGACGCTAAGCACATGGGGCAACCCCAGCTGGTAAAATTCGGCCACATGGGCTTCCAGGTTAGGGTGGTCGATTTTGTTGACTGCTACGATTATAGGTTTCTGCGTGCCCCGCAAGACCTGGGCCACATCCTCATCCAAGCCGGTTAGACCTTGCCGCCCATCAACCACAAATAGAATTACATCGGCTTCTCGGATAGCGATTTCCGCCTGCTTGCGAATATAGGTGGTCATCTCATCAGTCGCATTTATTTCCAACCCCCCGGTGTCCACTAGGGTAAACTCGTGGTTGAGCCAGTGCACATCCGCATAGAGTCGATCGCGCGTCACTCCCGGCACGTCTTCCACAATCGCTAAACGTCTACCGGCCAAATAGTTAAAAAGGGTTGATTTGCCCACGTTGGGCCTACCAACACCGGCCACAATTGACACCGTCTATACCTCCCCTCCTATGGTGTTATCTATTAAAGCTTGTCCATCGGTGGGCGTGGCAATTACCTCAGCCTGGGGTAGTGCCTGTTGTAGCTCTAAGAAGGTAAAGTCATCCAAAAAGTCTCGTTCAGTTGTACGCAAAGCTACCTCTGGAATCAATATTCGCGCCCCATCCAAATCGAAAGATTGCAAGGTGGCAAAAATGTCTCGCCCACTGAGTAAGCCAGCCACCGTCCCCGACTCTCCCAGAAAACGGTTGGGCACTGGACAGACGTCAACCCATAATCCTTCTATACGATTTAACTGCTGGGCTATGGCTTGCAATAGCGGGGCAGCCAGCGTGCCCGTTACCCAAATTACTCGTCGGCGACGAGATAATCGCTTAGGCAGATTCCTGGTGCACCTTTTAATGTCATCAAGCAACAGACGCGTTAGACCAATTCCATTCTCAATCTGAGGGAAATCGTCATAATAGTTACGTGGCGGCACTTCACTGCCGGCTTGCAGAAAGAATTCATCGGCCAAATAGACGAAGGATACGCCTAACTTACGCTTTGCCCTACGGGCCAGCGGCATTAGACTATCGATAACCGCCCTCGCCTCCTGCCGGTTAACCCGACGCAGGGGAGGCAATTTTTCCCGGTGCCCAGTCAAACCCACCGGCACCACCGCCACCGACTGAACCGCCGGCCACAAGGATAACAAGTCATGAACTGTACGCTCCAGCTCCGCACCGTCGTTGATTCCGGGGACCAGCACAATTTGACAATGCATTTCTATGTGATGATCCGCCAGGGTACGCAACTGCTCCAAGATACGACCGGCTTGCGGATTGCGCATAAGTTTTTCTCGTAAGGGCCCATTGGTAGTATGCACTGATATATAAAGGGGACTGGGCCTTTTCGTTAATAGACGCTCCCAGTCGTCCTCCGCCATATTGGTCAAAGTGACAAAGCTACCATGAAAAGCCGACAAACGGTAGTCATCATCCTTTACCCGGAGGGTGCGTCGCACCCCTGTAGGCAACTGGGCAACGAAACAAAAGAGACAATTATTTTTACAATTCTTGAGCGGTGCTATTGTCGGATGCTCAAACACTAAGCCGATATCTTCACCGTATTCTTTTTCTATCTCCACTTCCCATAACTCTTGTGTGTCATCCAGGAGAGTGAGCGTAAGCTGCTCACTAGCTAGGGCCAATCTATAATCTAAAATATCAACTATGTCCTGGCCATTTAGCTTAATCAAAGTAGAACCCGGCTTGATGCCAAGCTGGTCCGCAATAGAGTCGGGAACAATTTCTATTATTCTTGCCACTGGCACTGGTCCTCCTTGCCATAATAAGAGGCCAGTCAAGCAAAGGGTGCTCAACTGGCAACGGTTAAACGAGTTGATAACTATGTCAATTATCCTATAAGGGCGGTGCCTAGTCAAGAAAGGTGGCATCTTGAGCTAGGGAACGGCGCACTTTCTTCACCAATTGCTGATAATTACTATAGCTTTTCGCGATGCCCCAGGCCGCAAGGGGTCTACCAAAGCGTATCAATCCCAAGCTACGGGAGGAAAAACCACCAATCCTAGTTGCCAGGTTTACACAGGGGAGGCAATTTACTAACCGGTATTCCCCCTTATCTACCCCTACCACCTGCAGCGCCATACTTACCGCATGTTTCATGTGTTTATGCCCTCCACCGAGGGCTAAGGTATATACCTCATTACCCGCCTCATCTTGGCCCATGAAGAAGAGTCGCCCCATGTCCGCATTGCTAGCCGTATCAAACCTAGGAGCAGCCAGAATTTCAGCCGGCGACGCGGTCCGCTCTATAGGCAAATGCCCCAAATGGAGGGCGGCTGCCGTTACTGAGGAATGGGCGCCACCCCAACAGAAATAGATTATTTTCAGATTTTCCTCCTCCTTATTTTTTCACTCCATCCCATATGTATTGGGCAAGGGCCATTGCCAGTCTATTAGGCAATAGGCCCCGCCCTAGAAGCCAAACACCCGGCCATAGCAATAGCCCTTCCCTTTCCTCAAGAGAATAAAAGCAAATCTCCACCTGGGGCCGCAAGCAACCAACCACATTGCTAATGGCTCTTTGTAATACAGCAGGCCTTCTTCTATCGGCAATTGCTAATACGGCTTCATCAGAGGATATAAAAGCCCGCGGTTTCAGGCCTTCGGCTAGCAATCGGCGCAGATTGAATAAAAGTTCCGCTTGGCCGGGTGCCCCAAAAGAGTAATACAGGGCGGCTGCTAATGCGGCCGCCCCTAAACGGCTATGAAATACAGATAAACGTCGCACTATTAGCGCCCTCCCCCATCCTTATCGCCCGGTCTGCGGGAACCAAGCAGGTCCCCAAACTCACGGGTGGTAAAAGTGCGCACCTTGCTTGTCAACTCTTCCCAACTACCAGTGCTCAAGAACATATAAATGGCAGCCCCCAACACGACTAACCCGCCTAGCCAGAAGGCGGTGCGGGTACCTACCTGCCCTTCTCGTCTCTGTCCTGCCACGCTACCAGCAGTACTAGCAGTCAGGTAACGGGCATAGGACTGGGCAAAAAGGTTTGCACTTTTTTCTGCTGCATTGCGACTTTGCTTGTGGGTTCCCACCTCTACTAATAGGTTGCGGGGGCTCAAATCCTGGTTATAACCACTACGAGCAAAGAAGATTCCTTTTACTAACCCGGGATGCTGTTTATCGGTGGCTGCCTTTATTTCTTGCGCAAACTGTTTGTTAGCAGCCATGTTGGGGTTTTGACGCCCCACCACCAGCTGTACCAACACCATTTTTTCTCCGTTTACTTCTCCCGTGTACTGGCTAGCCGGCACCGCATCACGATGAACGTCGAGCACCGCGTCCGCTTTCTGCAAGAGTTCCTGAGCTGTCCGTCGGGATCGTTTGTAGGCGGCCGTATCATGGGGGTCATGGCGGGCCTGACTATGAATTACCTTTACCCCCTCCCTTTCCAAGCCCTGAGCCATGGCACTACCCACCTTATAAATAGTCCCATTGCCTCGAATACTGCTGGTTCCATCAGTAGGCACATAGGATTCATCACTATGGGTGTGATAGAGTCCCACAGTTACATCTTTAGGACCAGTAACCCTATTGGCCAGCATATCGGCCAAGATATCGGCAAAATCGGCACGCAAATCTTCTAATCCGACTTGCTTAACAAAGCGGGCATAGGCTTTATCTGTACCTTCAACTCGCACCACCTGGTAGAGGCGATCATCGGCGGTCTGATATTCGTCGCCCACCATGACATAACGCCCGGTGACAAAAATGATTTGGCTTGGGTCGGCCTCATCATAGACGGTACAAAATTGCCCGTCGGCAAACTCATCTAGTTCTTCTTCCATTCCCCAAGCAATATTGCCGCTAGTCGTCAGCGTAACAGCCAGCAGGAGTACTATTAAGCAAAAGCGCTTAAGCATCTTCATTTCTCGCCTTCCCCCTTATCTGACTCCGTATTTTCTACCAAACGCATTCGCCTTGTGGTGGGCTCCGAGGCATGTCCACCGCT
>JAAYGE010000083.1 GCA_012727835.1 Bacillota bacterium | reverse complement strand
TCGCGAATAGTTCTCGATACCGGAGCAGAAACCCAGCTCCTGCATCATCTCCAGATCATAGCGGGTGCGTTGTTCTAAACGCTGAGCTTCCAGCAGCTTATTCTCGGCCCTCAACTCGGCTAAGCGCTCTTCCAGCTCCTGCGAAATGCTCTGCACGGCCCGCGCCATTTCTTCGGGGGCGGTGACGAAGTGGGAGGCCGGAAAGATGGCCACATGATAGCGTTCTCCCAACACCTCCCCCGTCAGGGTGTCGATCTCCACAATGCGATCAATTTCATCGCCAAAAAACTCTACCCGCACGGCCCTCTCGGAAGAGGAGGCGGGGAAAATCTCCACACTGTCACCCCGCACCCGGAAGGTACTGCGGGTAAAATTGACGTCGTTGCGCGAGTATTGAATACCCACCAATTCTCTTAATACCGCATCTCGATCTTTCTGCATGCCCGGGCGGAGGGAAACACCCAGCCGTTTATACTCGTGGGGATTACCCAGACCGTAAATACAAGAATCACTGGCCACAATGATCACATCTCTTCGTTCAAAGAGAGCCGAGGTGGCCGAGTGGCGCAATTTGTCGATTTCCTCGTTTATCTGAGCATCCTTTTCAATATAGGTGTCGGACGAGGGGATATAAGCTTCCGGCTGATAATAGTCATAGTAACTTACAAAGTACTCTACCGCGTTGTTGGGGAAAAACTCGCGGAACTCGCTGCATAGTTGGGCAGCCAGGGTTTTATTATGGGCCAGCACCAAAGTGGGTTTATTGACTTGGGCAATCACGTTGGCAATGGTAAAGGTCTTGCCAGAGCCGGTTACCCCCAACAGGGTTTGGGCCCGCATGCCCGACTTTACTCCCTCTACTAATTTGCCAATAGCCTCCGGCTGGTCGCCGGTGGGCTGAAAATCGGATTTCAATTGAAATGTGGACAAAGCCACCTCACCTCCTTCTACTAGCCCCGCTGCCACCACTCTAGCAGCGGCTGTAAAGGACTCTTAAAGCGGGTTTCTACGTAAGAGCCGGCTTCCTGGTCAGGCACCAGCAGGATACCCAACTGATTAGCCCCTCCTTCTAAAGGTAAAACCAAGGGAACGATAGATGTATAGGGGCCGCGGCGCACCGATAGCACCACTTGTGGCTGAGATTGTACCAGAGCGTACAACTGTTGGTGCGAATGCAGCAGCTCCCCATTGGCGGTAAGAATAATATCAAAGGGCTGCAGCCCAGCCTGCTCCGCCAGGCCGCCGGGCAGAACTTCCATAATTTTAAGGCCCGGCCCCGCATGGGCATAGAGAGGTGTCCCCACCTGCTGGCGCTGGTTAGCTATCACGATCAGCAGTTCATGGCCGAAAGGGGCAAACACGGCGGCCAGTGGCAGCAAAGCCGGAACCCGACTGCCTAGCCAGGCGAGATACAAGAGAATGCCGCTATAGGCCAGCAAGCGCACCGCCGAGTGGCGAGCCTTTTCTTTCGGTGGCATGGTGATAGCCAAGTCTCCGTAACCCAACCCGGCCAACAGGGGCAGCATGTAAAGGGTCAGATCAGCTAAATTCTCTGCCCCTGGGGGGCGAAACAGGGGCCACCAATGGGGCATGGCGATACCGTCGCCGGTGACTACGCCGGACAACTCGGGCACGAAAACCAGGGCCAAGAGGGGTAAGGGCCAAAACATCTGCATGCTATAACCACCCACTAGACGCCCCGATGGTTGCCGCACGGTAACCGGAAAGGCATTAAGGTGCCCACTTAACAGCATGAGGACACTTTCCACACAATGTAACACGGCCACCAGGGCCATAAGGGAAGCCACATCCAGCTGGGGCCAGCCGAAAATTAAACTCACCAGCGATAGTAAACCGCCCGAATAGGCGAAACAAATAAAGCGCATGTTGATCAGCGCCAAAGCTAGGGAGCCTAATAAAACGTCGCGGGTCGATTGGATGGAGATGGTGATCCACACACCCATAAGCAGCAGACTGCCAATCAGCCCGCCGACCAGACCAAAGACTAGGGCGAGCAGTACCCGACCCAATAGGGGCTGGCGAGCCCGTCCTAAGAAATTCCGCTCCATCTTTTCCGACCTACGATACTGCAGGCCAATCAAGGCCAGGACTACCCAAAAAATAGGATTGCGGAGAAAATAACCGATGGTTTCTAAATAAGCTCGCACAATCTCCCAAATTGGGGGCATCTGCCCACCTCCTAAGTAAACCCTGATATTAAAATTATATACCAACTACATAGACGGAAGATAGAGAGGCCCGCAAGCAATACGCTACCCTGGCGTCCTACTCATCGACAGTGTCAGACCAAAAAAGCAAGCGATATTCAATATTTCCGAATACCGCTTGCTCATGTCTATTATATCGAGGTTGGCGATAACACATGACTAAGTCTTCGAGTTGCTTACGCAAACCACCTTTAATGCCAGTAATAGACATTGTCTCGCGAGACGTATCCAGATCAGCCAGCCCCTGTCACACCTGAACAGTCAGCAGCGATAGAAACCTGAGCAACCTACCTCTCTTGCCGCCCTGGCATAGAGAGGCTGCGCCCACTGGGGCCGACCACCGGGCGGCCCCTACGATTTCTCTCGCTTGCAGACTGTATCATGATTGAGCAGTATCTATAAGTTGCGAGATGCAACTTTACAGGATGACTACGGCCTGCGAACACCAAGGGGAATTAGATCCTAACCTGGCCCTTAAAGCGCATCCAAAGAGCTAAGGGCTGCGCATATTAGTCCTGCGCAGCCCTCTGCTTAACAATAATATGTTCAGTTCTAAGGTCGTCTTACATAGTCAAGAGGATTCTTCCTGGTGCCGCTGATCCGGTACTCGAAGTGCAAGTGAGGACCGGTGCTCCAGCCGGTGGAGCCCACCTTGGCTATCTGTTGCCCCTTGGCCACCTTCTGGTTATTCTTAACCATCAGCACGGAGCAATGGGCATAGAGGGTAGAAATGTTCTTACCGTGATCGATAATAACTACTTGTCCATAACCGGTCATCCAGCCGGCGTAGAGAACGGTACCCGAGTCGGCAGCCACTATCTTGGCACCCAT
>JAAYGE010000082.1 GCA_012727835.1 Bacillota bacterium | reverse complement strand
TGATAAACTGCGAGTCCCAACGAGACTCCTGCCAAAGGACCGGCGAAAGTCGGGTCGCCAGCAGTCACGGTTTCAGCGGCCAAGCCTGCAGATTCGCCCTCTGCACCGCCGAGAATTACTACCAGGTTCTCAGCACCGTGTTGTTCTGCTAACTCCTTAATCCGACGTTGATTTTCCAGGTCCATGGCACCGGCAGCCGTTCAGACAAAACATTCAGTTGCACTGAAGACGACTTCGGCGCCTAGAAGCTTACCACATTCTTCGATTGCGGGGCCCGGAACGCCGTCGCGATCGCCAAGAATGACAACCTTCTTGCCTTGAAGCATCTGTGCATCTCCTTTCTCAAATGGTTTTTTGTTTCAGCGCGTCCCCCAAAGGGTTAGAGCATGCGAGCGGACATCTTGTTGAAGCCGAGCTCGTTCGTGGCACCAGTAATGATCTGGATTTCTGCCATGATCGACCCGTCGGGCCGCAAGCTGCCTGCAAAACCACCAGCGATGACATCTACGACGTCAGCGCTAGCATCTCCGATAATTTTATCCATCGGAGGTAGTACTATAACCTCATTAGCGTTACCGCCGGTTACGACGGCATTAGCCAATGGGCTAGAGTCGGCTAACGACTGGGAAGCACCATCACGGCCGGCGTATTCGTCAGTGATACACACGGTCTTGATGCCTTTCTTCTCCAGCTTGGTGCAGTTCATGATCAGGTCAGCGTCGGGATTACCGAAGCCTTCCTCTGAGATGATAACACCGTCAACACCCAGCCACTCCACCAGCTTAGCGGTAAAGTTGGAGGAACGCTCCTTATCGATGAGGGTTACGTTTTCGTTGGTAACTACCACACCGATAAAGTTGAAGTCCTTACCGTGCCGCGCCAGCAGGTCGTGGATAACCGGGCTATTCAAGTGATGATATGTTGTGTTCTTATCGCAAGCAGAGACACAGTTACCGCTAACAATAGCGCCATCCATGACCTCTGTTGGATAGATGAACGTGGGCAAGATCTGCTTGACATCTACCCCGTAGAGATAGGTGTCGTGCAGTAGGCCCTGGCTCTGTAGCATGTATACGTAAGCTACCTTGGGTAGATCCGGATACTGCTTAAGAGCCTCTTGCAACGGCGGGCAGTCGTAGGTATCGATCTCGTCGGGGGTCACATTGCGGCCGGCCTCGCCTAAGTAGGCGGCTGCCTTCAGACCCATCAGACGCAATGCTGCCTCATGAGCGTGTTTCTCTAGTCCCTCTACTGGATTAGCGATGATGACAACGTTGTTGGTTTTGGAGAATGGCGTGTATTCGGCACCAGGACCGCTCATATCGATGATACCTTCCTGGAAACCGACCACCTGACCGGTAGTTAGCACGCACGCGCCTTTTAGCACGTGAGTACGGCCGGAACCGACGGTGTCAACCTTGCTCACAAAACCGGGGAAGAGACCGCCAGGACCTTCAACTTTAACACGTGGCTCGATGGCGTCTTTAACAGGAACGATACGGGTAGACTCGCCCGGCTTAGCTAGATCTACATCGATAGAAGCTAAGCGCTCATCTTGCAGATGGGCGATCAGTTCGTCCTTGTTAACGTAGAGGACGCCATTTTCAACCTTAGTTTCGGACCCGAACTGGACGTCTTTGATGAAGATATTGCCTAGTTCCAATCGCATGTTAGAGGTTCACCTCCCTCGAGTTTTCCCTGTGATTTCAACAGGGTGGCCCCTGTTGAAATCAACAGAGTTACCCCGTTATAACTAACAGGGTTAGCCTAACAAGCTTTGAATCTTAGCCTCGATATTTTCTTTGTTTACATCATCCCCAGCTAGCTCGTCGATCTTCTCGCCATTGCGATAGAAGGCGATGACGGGTAAACCGAGAACTTTCTGCGAGATAGCGAGGCGGCGGTTGCCCTGGATGTTTAACTTGCAGAACTTCATCTTATCGCCATATTTCTCGGCTAGGGCTTCCACGTCCGGCATGACTGCCAAGCAGTTCTCACACTTGGGTCCCCAAAAGTCAACCAAGACTAAGCCTTCAGCCTGTAGGACTTCTTGTTCAAAGTTGTCTTTGTGCACTTCCAACATTGCTATTTCACCTCCTTAAATGGTCTCTTATGGGGTAGTTGGAGCTGCCCCTATTTAAACCTGCCTGTTAGCAGCATTGCTATAGCAGGGGTAAAACCTATTTGGTGTACTTATCGAGCAGCTGGCGGATGCTTTCTTCGCTGATTTCGTCTTCGACTAAGCGATCAACGACTTCTCCGTTGTGGAAGAAGAGGATGGTCGGATTCTTGGTGACATCGTAGCGTTTAGCCACGCGCTGGTTACGATAGGTATCCATCTTGGCCAGCTTGACTCTATCGCCATAGGTGTTGACGGTATTTTCGATTAGCGGCATCATTTCTAGAGCCTTTTGGACCATCGGCGACCAGAAAGCAACAGCCACCGGACGTTCTTCTTCTAGAACCGACTTGCGGAAACCTTCTTCCTCAGCAATAAATTTCTCAGCAGCTACTGCAGCGATAGCACCATCAGCAGCAGCGGTAACTACCTGACGCAGATACTTAACGCGAGCATCGCCTACGGCATAAACGCCATCAATATTGGTTTCCATCTGCTCATTGGTGACAATGTAACCGCGGGAATCCAGCTCTAAACCGGTATCCTTCAAGAATTCGGTTTGCGGTACAGTGCCTACGTAGATAAAGACACCGTTGGTCTCCATCTCGGTCAGTTCGTTGGTCTTGATGTTCTTGATTACGACGCTTTCCACCAGGCCATCGCCCTTAATCTCGGCCAGAGTAGAGTTCCAAACCCATTTGATTTTCGGGTTGTTGAAGGCCCGTTCTTGCAGCATCGGCGCTGCGTCCAGGATACCCTCATCGTGGATGACGATAATCGTTACCGAGTTGGCAAACTTGGTGAGATAGCCGGCCTCTTCGATGGCTGCGTCGCCGTTACCTAAGACAACAACATCCAGTTCTTCGAAAAAGTCAGCGTCGCAGGTTGCACAGTAGGATACACCCTTGCCGCGGAAGGCGAACTCGCCAGGGATATTGAGCGTACGCGGTACTGCTCCAGGAGCAAGAATGATGGTCTTACTACGATAGGTTGCACCCGACTTGGTCTCAACAATCTTGTTTTCCAAATCGACTTTAACAACCTCGTCGCGCACAATTTCAGCACCGAAAGATTCGGCGTGTTCAGCAAACGCCTTCATCAATCCGGGGCCGGTTGTGCCGCGGGCAAAGCCCGGATAGTTTTCCATGTCTTCCGTAGTGGCTGCCTGACCGCCGGTCTTGCCCTTCTCAAGCAAGATAGTTTTTAGCCTAGAGCGGGCACCGTAAATAGCAGCTGCCAGCCCACCGGGTCCGCCGCCGACAATTAAAATGTCGTAAAGCTTATCGGACATCCTTTTTCCTCCTTTTTACGCCAAGATGTTCTGGTTGGCTTATTTGTGTATAGAAAACCCATAGGTCCAACCACTAATTTGACTACAAGTTCATAGGTAGGGATGACAAGGCGGTTGCCAACAAGTCACGATCGATAAGACGAAAGTCTTCCAGCACCCGCTCTGGGTACTTAGGTAAGGGGCGCTCTTTCAACATTCTTTCCGCTGTATGTATACTGGCTTCTATTATAGATAGGGATTGAAAATCAATCTGCTTTCCCTGCCGCTTGGTCAGCACCACCGACTTATAGGGTGTTTCATTCGGCTTCACACTGCTCACAAG
>JAAYGE010000081.1 GCA_012727835.1 Bacillota bacterium | reverse complement strand
TCTTTAGTGCACGACGACATTATAGATGAATCCTTTTGGCGCCGCGGCCGGCCTTCTGCCAACGCTACCTATGGCAATCAAGTGGCTGTGCTGCTGGGGGACTTTTTCTTTGCCCGTTCCCTCGATTTGGCCCGGCAGGTTGGCCTGGACGCGGTAAAGGTTATTTCCGACGTGATAAGCAGCCTGGTGGAGGGTGAGTTGCAACAGCTTCAGCGTAGTTATGATCCATCGGTGACCGAGGACGAGTATTGGGAGCGTATCCGCCGCAAGACTGCTTCCTTTATTGCCGAATGTTGCCGATTAGGTGGACTATATAGCCCGGGCAATCCCGTAGACCCGGAGGAACTACATACCTTTGGTTTGAATCTGGGCTTAGCCTACCAGTTGAGAGACGATTTGCTGGATTTTACGGCTGATAAACAGACCATGGGTAAGCCTACCAAGCATGACCTAAAGGATGGGGTGGTCACTCTACCGATCATCCACACTCTTAAAGTCCATCCTCGCCGCGAGGAGCTGGCCACTCTGATAGAGGGTGGAGGCGATTATGACGTCAACTTGATTCTGGCCTGCATGCGTGAAGCCGGTTCCTTTGCATTCGTAGCGCAGCAGATCGAGCAGTTAATCGCACGCGCCAAAAGGAGTCTGGCGGCTGCTCCCGAACATGAGGCTAAAACGGCTCTCTTATCTATTGCTGACTCTGTGCTTAATCGGGTATCGTGAGGGGGCTTGCCTATGACCAAGGGGAGGGAAATGCTAAAGGGTTTATTGTTATTGCTACGCCCTCTGCCAGTACTATCTTGGTCGGGGGGTGCCTGTTTATTGGCTGTGGGATTGGTCGGACGCGCCGGGGTGCGGGTCTCTTTTGCTTCCCTATTGCGGCTACTGGCGGTGGCAGGTTTAATCCAGGGCTGGTTGGCCCATAGTTTAAATGATTTGGTGGACTGGCGAAGCGGAACGGATGTGGCCGCTAAAGAGGTTTTGTCCGGTGGCAGTGGGGCCTTGAGGCTAGGCTATTTAGATGCGGAGCAATTGCTGCCCATAGCTTGCCTGAGTGTTGTTCTGGTAGCCGGTCTTATCCATGGACAGACAAACAATTATATGATCTATGTCTATCTACTTGTTGGGCTTTGGGGAGCGATTGCTTATAGTCAGCCGCCTTGGTGTTTGGCTTATACGCCCCTTCTGGGCGAATGGTTGGCCGCTTTTCCCGCCATAGTCGCATGTAGTTTGGCTTTTTATCAGGGGCTGGAGGGGCGCCTCGATTTTTTTTCGGTGGCGGCGGCCGTAGCCCACGGTCTCTTTTGCGTAGCTTGGCTAATGCAGCATCATCTACCCGATTGGCAACGGGACTTGCAGGCTTCACCTCCTAAGCGCACCACTGTTGCCTGCGTGGCTGCCCGCTTTGGGGTCCAGGCCGGTCGGTTGGTCGTTGTCGTCTATTTTTTGCTTACCACATTCTTAGCTCTTGCCCTTAGTTTTGTTGAACGACGCTTGCTGGCCACAGCCCTATTAGCCTCCCTGGGAGGTTTGCTGGCTTACCGGCAAAATGCCACTAGCCGGCGAGACATGGCGCGTCGGGAACTGCAGATGGTAGGATTAAGTCTCTTACACGTCTGGGCCTTGGGCTGGCTATTGTAATCTGGAATCTCCCTCCTCTTGAGGAATCAAGCTAATCGCGTTATACTCTTATGATTAGGGAGGAGGGACAAGTTGTGCAGCCACAATTGCCACGGAAAATCAGTCGTATCATATGGCGGGCTCTCATGGAATTTTCCATGTTGGGTCCGGGGGATCGCTGCCTGGTTGGACTTTCAGGGGGGAAGGATAGTGCCTTTTTGCTCTACGCCTTGGCTGCCCTGAAACTTAAGGCGCCTTTTCAATTTGATTTGGCTGCCGTCACTATTGACCCCATGTTTGATCCCAATTTCCCAGCTGCCCGTATACAGGAGCTTTGTGACCAACTAGGGGTACCACTATTTCTAGAACGAACTAATCTAGCCGCTGCTGCCTTTGCTCCTAGTAATCAGAATCCTTGTTCCCGCTGTGCCTATTTGCGTCGGGGAGCACTCAATCGCATCGCCAAGCGGGAAGGGTACAATCGCCTAGCTTTAGCCCACCATCATGATGATGCGGTAGAAACCTTTCTAATGAGTATTCTTTATGCGGGGCAAATCAAGACCTTCGGCCCGGTAACTTGGCAGGATAGAAGTGGTTTGCTGGTAATACGCCCTCTTATCTATTTGCGTGAAGCCCAGATTCGGGCCACCAGGAGTTTCTTCGATTGGGAGCCGGTGCCTACCGGTTGTCCGTTGGACGGTAAATCCACCCGTCAGAGGGTGAAAGATCTCTTGTGCACTTTGGAAACAGAAAACCCGGTAATTTACAGCAACCTCAGCGCGGCTATGCGTCTGCCACTCACGGAGATCGAATTATGGCCCCCCGAGCTAACTCGGGAGGAAATGCGTAGTAAGTATAGGCAAGTATTGTCAAAATAGAATTGGAGGACATCGGGCTATTGTAGAGAAATACCTATATAATTAGGATAATAGATGGAGCTAGATAGATTAAACGAGGAGCGGATAGACCTTGTTACGCTATATAACTATATTTACCCTATCGGCTTTATTGGTGTGGCTTTTTACACCTCTAGCCGAGCGCCTGTCCTATCGTTTAGGGCTTATAGATATTCCGAGTAAACGTAAACCTCATGCTAAACCTACACCCCTAATGGGTGGATGGGCCATGTTGATCAGTTTTATAATCACCTCGCTAGTAGCCGTACCTCTACAGGGTTCCCGTTTAGGTATTCTGTTGGGTGCCATTGTGGCCTTTACCGTGGGTTTAGTTGACGATTATACCAAATCCCGGGGCAAAGAAATGGGGGCTCTGCCTAAACTATTAGGACAAATTTTAGCGGCCCTGATACTGGCCAACTGCGGGGTGCGTGTTTTCCATATCACCAACCCCTTTTCCCCTAATAAGCTGATATTCTTTTCTCCGTTGGTGTCCTACCTGATGACAGTGCTCTGGGTAGTCGGGGTCATGAATATTATTAACTTTATGGATGGACTGGACGGTTTAGCAGCCGGCATCAGTTGTATTGCCGCCAGTACGCTGGCTCTGGTGGCTTGGCAGATGAATGAAAGTGCCTGGGCCACTTTAGCAGTAATCGTGGTTGGTATCACATTAGGTTTCTTGCGTTTTAATAAGCATCCGGCTTCCATTTTTATGGGAGACATGGGCTCCAATTTCTTAGGTTTTTTGCTGGGAGCCATTTCGGTAGGTGGGTCCTTTAAGAGTGCTACTTTGGTTGGTATGGTGGTGCCCATATTGGCCCTTGGTTTGCCGATTGTGGATACGGCTATCAATGTAATTAGACGTACCAAGAATGGTCAGCCCTTTTATGTTGCCGATTTGGGCCATACCCATCACCGTTTGCAGCGCTGGGGGCTCAATCAAGTCCAAACCGTCTATTTCATGTATCTAATTAGTATATGCTTTTCCCTTACGGCCCTCGTTTTTCTATTCGCCAGTCGCCATTAGCTACTATTGTAAATTGACGGCACGGCGCCAAATTGGTGCTGTGCCGTATTTTATTGGGCAAGTGGCAAAACCTAAGGGAAAGCAGGAGGTGTAGATGGTTGGAATATACGTTCGATATGAGTCGCGGCATTAGCGAATCGGATTTGCGCCGTTTACGACGCCGGCTAGCCGAGCTTGCTCAGGATGAAGGGCTCCGCATCCGACTAGATTCTACCGACTCACCCCGAGCCGGATCACTGATTAACCTGCTGACCTCTAATGGGTATACCTATCAGCCCCATCGTAGTGAGGACGGGGAAGAGCAATATCTAATAGTGCGCCGCCTGCACTGAATACTTTCCGGCCCCTCTAGTCGCCGCTACTAGAGGGGTCGACTTTTAGCTTGATTATATGGGATAAATAAGGCAACATAATATATAGAGAATTTGCTTTTCAGTGAGTAGGAGATGCAAGATGCACAGTATTAAGCAACTAATCAATGTGGGCAGCAACATTGTACAGAGTGCGCAGCTTTATCTGAATCAGGTCCTTAAAGAAAAAAACTTAAGTAGTGCGGAAACCAATGTCCTTATGTTTTTATACACCAACGGCGACGGTGTAAGTCAGGACGCTATCGTCAGCGGAGTGGATGTGAGCAAGCCGGCTATTTCTCGCACCATCAACTCCTTGGAGAAGAAGGGATACATCGTACGAGAACCGAACCCTAATGATAAGCGTTCTAACCTGATCCACTTGACGGAACAAGCTTGGCAAGAAGAAGAATATATACAAAGTGTCTATGCGGATTTTCTGGCCATTGCTGCGCGCGGCTTACCGATAGATATGATTAATGAATTTATCGGGCTTTTGCAGCAGGTTTCAGATAATATTGATTCCTATCGGCGAGCTGAACTGGAGAAAAAATAGAGCCTCAGGCAAACACTGAGGCTTTTCTCAACTTAGTAGGCTAGTTCCTTGGCGAACGAGACACGTATCGATTGCCCTTGACATAAAAGCGTAAAGGCAGCTCCTGGCCTACGCTGATTCCAATCCGGGCACTGGTGCCCACGGCATGAGGGGTTTTCCCCGGCAAAAGGTACAAGGGCGGTTGGGTGAGATCGTGGCCATTAAGACTCAAATCAATGCCCAGGGCTTGGCATAGCTTTCCTGGCCCGTTGGTCAGCTGTTCAAGCGGCTTTCCCTTTCTGTTTGCGGCCATTATATCCAGGCCCATTAGCGGTTCCAGAGCTCGAATAAGTACCGCCTCGCCTACCCCATGGGGTTGGCAAACCACGTTGAAGCAGTGGTGGATTCCATAGCTGATGTAAATGTAGCCGGTACCCGGCGGTCCAAACATACAACTGTTACGGGGTGTTTTGCCTCGGTAGGAATGGCTGGCCGGGTCATTTTGGCCCAGATAGGCCTCAGTTTCCACAATCATGCCGCCCACTTGGCCCCTTTCCGTTTCATGGATAAGTATTTTTCCCAATAGGTTACGGGCGATAGTAGCCGTATCATTATTTAAATAGAAATCGACGGGTAATGTTTCCATGCGGAGTTACCTCCCAAACGAGCGAGATAAGGAGAGAGCTATGAATTTACGTGACCATGCACAAGAGGTTATAGCCATTCTGGCTTCAGTATATCCGGATGCCCATTGCGAGCTGCAGTTCGAAACACCTTTTCAATTGCTGGTGGCTACCATTCTTTCGGCCCAGTCCACCGATGAGCAGGTTAATAAATTGACTAAGGTCTTATTTGCCGAGCATCCCACGGTGGAAGATATGGCCCGCTTGTCTGTGGAAGAATTGGAAGAATATATTAGGGGAGTAGGTCTGTTCCGTAATAAAGCTAAACATATCGCTGCTACTTGTCAAATCCTCTTGCAGGAGTATGGCGGCCAGGTCCCCCGTACTCGGGGAGACCTCATGCGGCTTCCGGGGGTCGGTAGAAAGACGGCCAATGTGGTGCTGGCCAACGCCTTTAATATACCGGCCTTTGCGGTAGATACCCATGTATTGCGTGTTAGTCGGCGCCTGGGCTTAGCCACCGGGCGCACCCCCGATCAGGTGGAGGCCGAGTTGACGGCCCTTTTGCCGGAAGAACATTGGATTAAGGCCCATCATTGGCTTATTTGGCATGGACGGCGCCAATGTTATGCGCGGCGTCCCGCTTGTGATACCTGTCCTTTGTCCACAATATGTCCCAGTGTATTAACTAATGGAGGTAAATCAGATGAGTAAAGCGCCCATAATTGTCTACACCGATGGGGCCTGTTCCGGTAATCCGGGCCCTGGTGGTTACGGTGTGGTTATAGAGAGTGCAGCTGGCATCCAAGAATTTTCTGGCCGGGAGGAGCGAACCACCAATCAACGGATGGAAATGTTGGCGGCGGTGGTGGCTTTAGAAAATACCCCCGAAGGGAGCGAGGTGATCCTACATAGCGATAGCGCCTATTTGATACGAGCTTGGCATGATGGTTGGCTAGATAAGTGGCAAAGAAATGGCTGGCGAAATGCTAAGGGC
>JAAYGE010000080.1 GCA_012727835.1 Bacillota bacterium | reverse complement strand
GGTACGTCCTGGGGCTTTTGGCGGTAACCTGGGTCATTAATCACTTGGTACTGACCTTTGGTTTTAATGGCTTGACCTATAGCCTGATCACCGAGGGCAAGGACTATGAGATCGGTGAGGAAATTCCTATAACCTCGGTGGTGGAGAATAACAAACTGCTGACCGTGTCTTACCTGAAGATAGAGGAATACTTTCCCGCCCACTTTAGCGTGGCCAAGAATGCGTACAGCCTGTTTATCCTGCCCTTCCAGCGGGTGAAAAGGACCTATAAGGTCTATGGGGAGAAAAGGGGCTTGCACAGGATAAAAGAAGTGCTGCTGGAGCTGGGCGACTTTGTGGGCTTTAGATCGGAGCTACGAAAGGTAGACGTCAACCAGGAGATTGTAGTCCTACCTAAGAAGCTGGAGCTGGCGGAAAGTATAGTACCGCTGGGCCCCTTAGGCGGTGATGTTTCCGTACGCCGCTGGATAATCGATGACCCCTTGATGACCATCGGCATCCGGGAATATACGGGCAATGAGCCACAACGTTTCATCCATTGGCCCTCATCGGCGAGGCACGGCAGCCTGATGGTGAAGAACTTTGACTTTACCAGCGATAACACGGTGCTGGTGGTTTTGAATGTGGAGACGGCTAAACCCCGCTGGCAACCCATCGAGGAGGAGTTGGTGGAAGAGGCGGTGTCTATCACCCGGGGAGTGTTGGAGGAATTTCAGGAGCTGAACATCCCCTATGGGCTGGCCACCAATGCCTACAATGAGCAGTCGGGCGCCTGGGACTATTACTACCCTGCTGGTCTAGGAGCAGGCCATCTGGCCACCCTGCTCCATACCTTGGGGCGCATCCATTTTCGCATTCCCGGCTTTTTTGAGAACACCCTGCGGGACTTGCGGCGCCGACAGGGCAACTACACCACGGTGGTGATAGTAACCCCGCGAATTCTTGAGTCTTACACTGAGCCCATTGAAAGACTGGCTAAAGCAGTACCCCGCACGGTGGTCATTGCGGTGGAAGGTGAGCACATGGAAGCTTTGAGCGACAATATTATCAAGTACAGGAGTAAGAAAGATGTTTAGCCTAGCCCTATTAGAGCTAATGGCGGTTACTGGTTTGCTCTACTCGTTGCTGCTCATCTTTGTGGAGGTTGGGCCGCTAGAGGTTATGGCCCTGCTCTTTGCCTGGACAGTGGGCGTGAGTCTGTTTTATTACTACAGCCGGCCTTGGGCGAAGCCTTTTCGCCTGAGCGCATTGCTCCTGCTGGCGCCCCTCTATTTTTTCCACGATGGCGGGGCTTGGGCCGTTTTTCTCATCACCGTACCTTTGCTGCTCATGTACCTGGAGCGATTTTTATTGCGGGGCAGCTGTGAAGACTATGTGGATAACTTCCGCAAGGTGGCCGTTATCTATCCGGTGGCCCTCTTTCTGCGCTGGGCAGCGCCGGGAGTTGGGGAGGCTATAAACCGCTCGGCCCCCTTTATCTTCTTGTATTTCTTATCTTCCATACTGCTCATTCGGTCGGTCCGGCATGTGGAAGCGGGCATGGATCTGCGGCGGCTGCAGGGAACCAATTTCCGTTATTTAATTGTTATAGCCACCGTCTTACTGCTTTCCACACTGGCAGAGGTTAGACGGTTGGCGGGCTTAACGGTTAGGGGCTTAATTTCGCTGCTGTTTCTGCCGGTGGTGTTAGCACTGCAATTGCTGGGCTGGATCATGGCCCGGCTCAGCAGTTGGATAATGAGACACCCCATCGATTGGTCGCGGCTCCAGGAGCTGCCCAAGCTGGATAACGGGGGCGAAATGCCTCCCCTGGTGGAAGGCACGCCCTCACCGATTCTGGAAACCATTTTTGAGATAATGCGGGCCACTTTCATCGCCCTACTAATTGGCGGCGCCCTATATATCTTGTACCGCTTGTTGCTGCGAGGTGGACGCCAGATTTACCGGGGGTTAGATTATGTGGAAGAAAGGGAGTTCCTGCTAAGACAAGCCCCGAGGCACAAGCGAGAGTTTCGCCTCTGGGATAGACTGCCACAGGACCCGGCGGAGCAGGTACGGTTCTATTACCGAAAGTTCTTAGAGAAGTTGGTGCGGCAAAAGGTGGAGTTGCATAAGGACGATACGTCGCTGGAGATACAGAAAAGGGCGAAGGTCCTGTTCCCGCAAGGGCCGGAAGAGATACGGGATATTTATATCGCCAGCCGTTATGGGCAAAAGGCGGTAAATGGTGAAATGGTGAGGCGGATGGAAGGGTTGGTAAGGGAGTTGGAAGGTGGCGGGCATCCTTAATGTGTACGGCAACAACATCACCTAATGTTGCCAGAGCACATCGAGCAGCGCCCCTGCACATTATCAATTAGGGCCACCAATCGGTTGCGCAGTAGCGGGCGCAGCACCGCAGCGCCCCTACGAAATAACATTATCTGGATAGGAGATTAGAATAGGGCTGCGCAAAATTTGCGCAGCCCCGTCTTGTTTTAAGACAGTGGTTATGTGAGAGCGCTGTGCCTTCGCGGAGCCAACGGAGCCCTCCGCGGGACGACCGCCGGGCGTCCCCTACGCGTATCCCTCTAGTTATAGCTGTGTTACGGCATAATGGTGGGCGTCTTTCACGGGAAGACCGCCGGGCGTCCCCTACGAGAACTTGAATCGCTGGACCGCGTCCAGCATCTCCTGGGCCAACTGGGCCAGGTTGGAGCTGGCGGCCGAGATTTCCTCGATGGCAGAGGTTTGTTCTTCTACCGAGGCGGAGGCTTGTTCGGTGCCGGCGGCGTTCTCCTGGGCGATGGCCGACAGATTTTGGATTACGTCCAGCACCATATCCTTTTTGGCGCCCATTTCTTCCATCGACTGCTGGAAGTTTAGCATGGCCCGTTTCATCTCTTCGATGGCAGCGGCAATGTCATTGAACTTCATGTGGGTTTGGTTGGCAATTGCCGTTTGTTCGTCGACTATTTGTGAGACACCCTTCATGGTATTGACGGTGGTCTCGGTTTTCTCCAGCAGATCTTGAATAACTTCAGAAATTTCACTAGTAAAGGTGTTAGCCTGTTCGGCCAGTTTACGAATTTCATCGGCCACCACGGCAAAGCCCTTACCGGCTTCACCGGCTCGGGCGGCTTCTATAGCCGCATTTAAGGCCAGCAGGTTTGTTTGAGCCGTTATATTATTGATCATTTGGCTGGCGGCGTCTATTCTTTGGGCACTGGCACTGGTGTGGGCAATATTTTCACCGATGGCTTCGGTGACGGCCACACTCTCCCGGGTTTGAGTCATCAGGATGTCCATAACCTGTAAGCCTTCGTCTTTCAAAGCCACAATCTTTTCAGCCAGAACATTCACCGCTTGTAATAGCTCCTGGTTATGTACTATGGTGTCACCGATTTCTACCACTTGGGTAGCACCCTTTTCGGT
>JAAYGE010000079.1 GCA_012727835.1 Bacillota bacterium | reverse complement strand
TGGTGCTTAGAATTGGCGATAAGGTGTATGATGGCAGCCTAGCCCGCCGCTTGCAGCAGCTGCGCCAGAAATTACTGCAGGCACAAGTTCATCAGTCAGGGGTGAGTAGTTGATGCGACTAGGACCTGAAGAAATCAGTTCTATTCTTAAAAAGCAAATTGAAGATTTTGAAGCGACTATCGCGCTGGACGAAGTCGGCACTGTGCTGCAGGTCGGTGACGGCATTGCCCGGCTTTATGGCCTTTCGGAGGCTATGGCGGGCGAGCTATTGGAGTTCCCCGGCGGGGTTTATGGCATGGTGCTCAACCTGGAGGAAGATAACGTCGCCTGTGCCATCTTAGGCGATGATAGGCATATTAAAGAAGGCGATATGGTCCGCCGTACCAAACGCATTGTGGAGGTGCCGGTGGGCGAGGCTATGATCGGCCGGGTAGTCAACCCGTTGGGACAACCCATCGATGGTAAGGGGCCTATTCAAGCGGAGAAAACGCGCCCGGTAGAGGTTATTGCCCCCGGCGTCGTGGAACGGGAGCCGGTGAATACACCCTTACAGACAGGTATTAAAGCTATTGACTCCATGATTCCGATTGGCCGGGGCCAGCGGGAGCTGATCATAGGCGACCGGGGTACAGGTAAGACGGCTATCGCCGTAGACACCATCATCAACCAAAAGGGGCAAGACGTTATTTGTATCTATGTGGCCATCGGGCAAAAAGCGTCTACGGTGGCCCGCATTTGGCGTACCCTGGAAGAAAGGGGAGCCATGGATTACACCATCATCGTTTCTGCCACCGCATCGGAGGCTGCTACTTTGCAGTTCTTAGCTCCCTACGCCGGTTGTGCTATGGGCGAAGAGTTTATGTGGCAAGGAAAAGACGCGTTGATCGTTTATGATGATTTATCTAAGCACGCGGTGGCCTATCGGGCTATGAGTTTGCTTACTCGTCGTCCCCCAGGGCGGGAGGCCTACCCCGGCGACGTCTTCTATCTGCATTCCCGCTTACTTGTGCGGGCTGCCAAATTATCCAGTAGCCATGGAGGCGGCTCCTTAACGGCCCTCCCCATTATTGAGACCCAAGCCGGTGATGTGTCTGCTTACATACCCACCAACGTCATTTCTATCACCGACGGGCAGATTTACCTGGAGAGCGATCTCTTCTACGCCGGATTCCGTCCAGCTATAAATGCGGGTCTATCAGTTTCCCGTGTCGGTAGTAGTGCCCAGCTAAAAGCCATGCGCCAAGTGGCGGGGCGTTTGCGTATTGATCTTGCCCAGTATCGGGAACTGGCCGCCTTTGCCCAGTTCGGTTCGGAGTTGGATCGGGCTCCCCAAGCCCGCCTTAATCGCGGTGCCCGTCTGCAGGAGTTATTAAAACAACCGGAAGCATCGCCCATGCCGGTAGAAGAGCAGGTGGTGGTGCTTTACGTGGGCGTTAATGGTCATTTGGATGAGGTGGAGTTACCCCGGGTCACCCAGTTTGCTGACGAGTTTGTCCGCTATCTACGGGAGTCCCGGCCAGAGATTCTGAAGAAGATTCGCACCGAAGCCGAGCTAAAACCCGAAACGGTGCAGGCGCTGGAAGAGGCTATTGCCGATTTCAAACGTATTTTCTCCTAGTGCCGAACGCCTATTAGGGAAGGTGAGGTGACGAATAGTGGCAACCATGCAGGATATCCGTCGGCGCATTAGATCGATTAACAATATACAGCAGATTACCCGGGCCATGAAAATGGTGGCGGCAGCTAAATTGCGCCGGGCCCAACGGGCTCTATTCGCCGGTCGGCCCTACTCCGACAAGATGGAAGAAGTATTGCTGCGCTTAGGTGCCCATGTGGACACCTCTCTTCATCCGCTTTTGGCGCAGCGGGAAATTAAGAATACCGGTTTTGTCATTATTACCGCCGACCGGGGTCTAGCTGGCGGCTTTGCTGCCGGTGTGATACGTACTGCCCTAAAGGAGTTGGAAAAATACGACCCTAGCAGCGTACACCTAATTACGGTGGGCCGCAAAGGTCGCGACTATTTTCAACACCGGAAGAATCAATACAGTATCATGGGCGACTTTGTGGGGTTAGGCGATGAGATTTCCTTTGCTAAGGCCAATCTGATTGCCAATTCGCTTACCGAGTTTTATCTCAGCGAGCTGTTAGACGAGGTTTATCTCGTTTATCCCCGTTTTGTCAATACCCTGACCCAACAACCAACTGTAACCCGCCTGCTGCCGTTATCGGCACCTACCGGCGAAGCGGAAGGACCGGTATCCGAATACCTCTTTGAGCCATCGCCGGAGGCAGTGCTGGAGGCCCTCTTGCCCCGCTATGTGTCTACCCTAGTTTACCGGGCGCTCTTAGAAGCGAGGGCCAGCGAAGAAGCGGCACGCATGACAGCTATGGAGGCAGCAACTAAGAACGCCGATGAAATGATAGAAGATCTTACAATGAGCTTTAACCGTGCACGTCAGGCCAGCATCACCAATGAGATTTCCGAGATCGTAGCTGGCGCTGAGGCACTGAAATAAGGAGGTCTA
>JAAYGE010000078.1 GCA_012727835.1 Bacillota bacterium | reverse complement strand
GTGTTAGACCTCGATGTTAATTCACCAAGGTTAATATCTGCACTGCAGATATTTCTACACCATTGTTTAGTTTTCAAGGATCATCGCCAAGCAAGTCATCTCGCGTCGGCATGAGTTATCTTAGCACACACCCTGATTCTTTGTCAAGCGTTTAATCAACATGAAAAATAAGGTTGTATGCGAGAGGTGCTTCAGCAACAGCACTTTTAGTACTATAGCAAAGGTGTAACAAGAATGCAATACCCAATCCGCACTTTCCAGAAATGGGTTGGGCGTTACTTAGCCGACCTTAAAAGCGAAGTCACCTCTTGACTACAGCCAAGAGGTGACGAAATGATCCCTCTCAATTAGCGACGAATTTCTAAAATCTCATAGCGTAAAGTGCCGGCGGGCACATCTATCTCCACCACGTCGCCTACCTGGCGCCCCATCAGGGCCTTGCCCACTGGCGATACGTTGGAGATACGTCCTTGCATCGGGTTCGCTTCCGGCGAACCGACCAAAGTATACTCCAGTTCGTCTTCATTATCTAAATCGCGCAGACGAACGGTGGTACCCACACCCACTTTGTCGATGGCGATTTCATTGGTATCGATGAGACGTACATGGCGTAAGCTCTTTTCTAAAGCAGCAATACGCCCTTCCAGAAAAGCTTGCTCGTTCTTAGCGTCATCGTATTCCGAGTTCTCACTGATGTCACCAAAACTAATGGCCGTCTTAATGCGGTCCGCAACTTCTCGGCGCCTAACGTTTTTCAGATAGTCAAGCTCTTCCTCAAGTTTCTTTAGGCCTTCTGCCGTCAGCAGAATCTCTTTCTCCATTATTCTCTTCTCTCCTTTACAGCGGTAACTTGGGCAAACGCCCCATGCCTCCCATGCAAAAGGATCGGCAGCAACCATCATGCTCCCAGCGTTGCGTGCTTTATAGTATGTGTTTTGCCTGGAAACTATGCGAGAGCTTGGAGCAATCTTGGCCTAAGTTGTTGAATCGGTTATCGCTAACCGCCGATGGTTCAATATATTATACGGAGCCATCCTAGCGGTGTCAAACATCTATTAAGTTCTTTTTACAAATCTAATAGCCGCTTGCCAGACCAGCGCCGGTCACATGCCACTCTAATAGCCACCCGCTTCTTTTCACTGCCTGTTGCATCAGTGCCAGCCGTTTTGCCCACTGGGTCGGCCAAACCGTCCTGCTATCACTATAATAGGCCGCCAGCAAAACCGCTTCTCTCAGCGGCATAATATCCTTTTCATCGGCCAATAGAGCTTCCGGAAAAGCTATGGACCCATAGTTTATACTGACACCCATAACTCCCGGCCTAACAAGGACGGGCAGTCCGTCGGTGCGCGCTACCACCGTCCCAGGAGCCAACTCCCTTTTCTCTAGCCAAGGTAAGAATTCAGGGGCCACGATTAAAATATCCACGCCGACGGTGGCAATCGTTAAATCTAATTGGCGCAAAGCCAAGCCCGACGGGGCTAGCGGTAAAAGACGGCTACGCCTATCGGTGATAACCGTTACCTGCCGCGCCCACCCTTCTATATTTGCTAGCCAACAGGCCATTTCTTGCCCCTGGGCTACCAAACCTACCGATAGGCGGTCAACGGCTAAATGCAACTGCTCACTAAGTTCCGTGAGCGCCTGCCCCAAATAGACGGCCAACAATAATCGGCCCGGTGCCAGTCGTCGAGGATTGGTTTGCGTCGCCAAATTTTCGGATGCGACCAAAAAGCTAGAGCTGCCTTCGTCGGTGGCTAACCTGTGCCACCAACCGGGGGCCGTTGTCGGGCCGCCGTAAATATGTAATGTCACATCTCTATTTCCACAGGCAATTTGGCCCTGCCACAATCGCCGAGCCGGCCAACGGCTAGCCCATCTATCCATGAGGGCACTAGGCACCAGCCTACTCCAGGGAGCATAAAGCTGCCAGCGCTTGCCGGCCAGGCCTTGTGCATAGTTGACTAGCATAGCAACACCTCCTACGGTAAGCCATATGCTTAGTAGGAGGTGTTTTAATCATGTATTGTGATCCTGTAGGGTCTGCAAAATTTTGCGCAGCTTGTCCGGGTCCACATAACGATCGCCTTTGATGGGCGACTGGCCAATGTTGATAGGAATTAGCTGTTTATCGACCATAGCCTCAGCGAAGCGAATCCGCATATCGGACCCGATAAAGATGAGAGTATCGTAGGTGCGAGCGTGGGCCATCACCCGCATTATTTCATTTATAAGATCGGCCCCGCTGGACTCGTTGGCCAAGCGCCAACGCTCCTCATCGGTCAAAAGGTAGCAATAGTCTACCCCAAATTCCTTGGCCACTTGCATAAGTTCATCCTTATTACCTATAGGGAAACCGATGATGGCGATTTTTTGCCCCTTACGTATTTCGCCCAGGGTCTCTAGGCGAGAAACAAAACTGCGATCCACGCCCAACATACTGGCCACTTCCTGCTGCGAAGCACCGGCCACCCGCCTTTCTAGGGCTTTATCGATCATATGAATAATCTTTTGGCGGCTGACCAGCTTATCGCCTATGCGTATAAAATCCATATTATCCTCCCTCCAGTCTAAGAGGCTGTCTACAACATATTTCTACCTGCATCCCCATGTTTCCTTGTGGGGCAACCAAAGGGTGACCCTACACGTGCCATCAGTGCCATATTAGATGTATCAGCGGGTTGCGGGTGGTACCCTTGCGGGCCGATCACCGATCGGCCCCTACGAATGGCTCGTCATTGCGGTGATTTGTCCACAGTTCATTAGTCTTTTAAGGGTGCAGCGTAGC
>JAAYGE010000077.1 GCA_012727835.1 Bacillota bacterium | reverse complement strand
CCCCTTCCCTCTGGCCCATGCCCAATCAAAAGGGCTATAGCGATTTACGGGGAGTATATCTGACTGCTTTTCGTCAATCCACCTATCATGGCCATCGTCATAGTAAGGCTACCGCTGAGCTGGCCTATTATCTAGCGGGCGAATTGGCATTGCTGATGCATGAATTTACCGGTGCGGTACCTGCTCAAAGCCACCTGTTAAATAACCTCAGTCTTCCCTACACCCAGGAATCGCTGGCTGTCTACACCGATCTAGAAAAGGCCTTACCCACATCCTACACCTATGGCCCCGAGCCCGGGATGGCAAACAAACACTGGCAACATACGATCGCTCCTGCCTGGAATACATTCGTCAATGGAGAATATAGTGACGAGGAGTTTGCAGAGGCTATACTCACCGGTTTGGTTAGGGCCACTATGAAAGGTCCCTAAAGTCACTGTTAAGGGGCTGTCGCATTTGCCTCCCCCAGGCCCTAGCCACAAGGCCGTTGGTCATACGCGCAGCGCGTTGGGCACAGGCGCTCTAGTATGACCAACCGCCTGCAAACACCACGGGCTGTCGCAACTGCTTTGGCGACAGCCCGCTATTTTTTATGATTTGTCAGCTGTAGGGGGAATACTATTACCAGTCACTTTCAATTAGGAGGTTACTAATGGGACGGCGTCAAAAACGACATCCGATACCGGCGCGCGAATACTCCAGTCGACGGCAAAACGATAAAGCAAAGGCCGAACCGACGCTAGACGCCTACGACCACCCACTTAGCCAGGATTTGGAAGAAAATATTGCCATACTAGAAAAGCTACTAAGTAACAGCGATGATATCATTTTCCGCCGCATCACCATCGGTAACGCCAATTGCCTCTCGGCCGTCTTCATTTTAATCGACGGCCTGGTAGATAAGGATGCCTTACAAAACAACGTGATGGAACCGCTGATGCTCTGGGCACAAAAAATCGATGCTCCAGCAGTTACTACGCCGGAGGCGATTAAATCCCTAATGTCGGAGCATTTTCTTTCCTTTTTGGAGGTAAAAGAAAAGACCACTTACCCAGAAGTGGTGGAAGCCGTTTTGGCAGCCGATGCGGTTTTACTTATCGATAAACTAGACGTGGCCTTCATATTAGGTGCCAAGCAATGGGAACACCGAGGAGTTTCCGAGCCAGTTAATGAGAATCTGGTGCGGGGCCCGCGGGAAGGCTTCAACGAGGTCATGAAAATTAATGTGGCGCTCATAAGGCGGCGCGTAAAGGATCCCCATTTGCGGGTCAAATTCTTGCGTTTAGGAACCCGTTCTGCCACCGATTGTGCCCTGCTTTACATAGAAGATATAGCCAACCCAGTCTTAGTCGATGAAGTCAAGCGACGACTGGATTTGATCGACACCGACAGTGTCATCGATAGTGGGTATATCGAACAATACATTCAAGACACACCCTATTCCCCCTTCCCGCAGGTGGAATATACGGAAAGACCCGATCGGGTGGCCGCTTCCCTTTTAGAAGGGCGCATCGCCATCGTCGGTGACGGTAGCCCCAATGCGCTACTGGTACCGGCTACACTGAGCAACTTTTTGCCATCGCCGGAGGATTATTATGAAAGATGGCTTTTGATGACCTTTATACGCTTAGTACGTACCGCCAGCTTACTGAACTCCATACTGCTGCCATCGCTCTACATAGCCTTCACGAGTTTTCATCAAGAGATTATCCCTACACGGCTGGCGCTGGCAATGGCGGGAGCCCGGGCGGGTGTACCCTTTTCAGCTTTAGTAGAAGCCCTTATGATGGAATTTACCTTTGAACTGTTACGAGAAGCAGGCATCCGCCTACCATCTCCCATCGCCTCTACCGTAGGCATCGTAGGCGGTATTATCATCGGGCAAGCGGCGGTGACCGCCGGAGTGGCGAGCCCGATTATGGCTATCGTGGTAGCACTGACAGCCATGGGTTCTTTCGCTGTACCCAGTTTTAACGTGGCCATTTCCATCCGCATCTTACGTTTCCCGCTGATGCTGCTCTCCGCCATGTTCGGATTATACGGCCTAACAGCAGGGGTAATTTTGATTCTTTTACACCTGGTATCTCTAAAATCCTTTGGGGTCCCTTACCTTTCACCGGTTGCACCGCTAACTCTTAGCGCCCTCACCGACACCATCGTACGGGCTCCCAGCTGGCACCACCGTTTACGCCCCCTTATGTATCGGCCACGCAATCGCTATAGAAGCGGAGAAAAGGCTAGCTATTACCAAAAGAAGCAGGACCTACATAGGGATGGTTTTGAAGTGCCGCCGTTACTAGATGACAGAAAAGAGGACGGAGAAGGAAAGGAAGGAAGGTAACCGCTCTTGAGCCAACACAACATCACCAGCCGCCAAGCGTTCTTGATCATGCTTAGCGTCATTTGTACTTCTGTGCTACAGCCGAGTTTTCGCCACTATATGTTATGGGCTGGCAACGGCGCCTGGCTATCCCTCCTATTAGCTACCGGGTACGGACTTGGCTTCACCTGGTTGGTGCTAACGCTAGCCAAACGCTTTCCCAAGCAAAGCGTTGCCGAATATGCACCCCAGGTACTAAGCCCCATCATCGGGTACCCTTTAGTATTGCTACTAGTGGCTACCTTTTTCCTCAGGGGGGCCTTTGCACTGCGCAATGTTGCCGAGTTCTTTGTAGCCTCGGTGCTACCCGAAACCCCCATCAGCGCTATCATGCTGGTTATGGTAGTCTTAGCCGCCTGTGCCCATTGGGCAGATATCGAAGGGTTAGTACGGTTCAATGAGTTGGCCACGCCTATAATAGTTGGTTCCTTTCTGCTGGTGTTGATCGGCACCTTAAAACTGAATGCATGGTATTTGCTACCGGTATTCAACAAGGGATTTCAGGGATTGATACCGGTTTTTCAAAGTGCCAGCTCCGATTTATCCATCATCAGTTATGTTTTGTTCCTCTACCCTTTCTTAGCCGACCCGGAAAACGCGTATCAGGTTGGACGCCGTCATATGGCCATCGCCGGCTTCCTACTGATCTTTATCTATTTAAACACCCTGCTGGTAATGGGGTCGGCCACGGGGGAAACCTTTACCTGGCCCTACCTGGTGGTGACAGAAAATATTCGTCTGCTAGAAAGGGGCGAGGCCCTGTTTATCAT
>JAAYGE010000006.1 GCA_012727835.1 Bacillota bacterium | reverse complement strand
GGCCCATACTGTTCAGTAGCTGTCGCAACTGTTCCACCGGCACTGCTCCGTAATAGGCGAGCAGACCGCGGCACACAATCAAAATCTTTTGATTTCGAAAAACCCTTTGACGCAATTCGTCGGTAAAGAGGAGCTGGCGACAGGGTAAAAGCACCTCTCGGGGCATCATCAATACCAGCCCGTGGTTTTCCAAGATCCCAGTGAAGGCTAAGCCCATCTTACGTAGTAGAACCAAAGTGGTTGGCGGAATACTGCTCAAGTCTTTGAGTAGCCCCTTCCTCTTCACCAGGGTTTGTAGATCTTCGTAGATTATTTCATCTATTAACTGTAACTGCTTTGGTAAAGCCTCGAGGATAGCAGAATGTAGGGCTTCAGCCAGCTGTTCCTTAGGCAGTTTGCTAAGCCCTTTAACGCCCAGCTGCTGCCGTATTTCCGTCAACTCGCCCTTTGATAGCCGCTTCAACTGATAGGCCAAACTGTTGTCAGCCACCATTGTGCGCACCAAACCATCTTCTGCTAATTCATCGTATATGTCATGCTCAAATAACTCCATCGTTGCCTCCTCATAAAAGGAATAAGGGAAAGGCGACTCATGGTCACCTCTCCCTTTCAGTTTAAGCCTAGATGACGGTCTTGTCCATAAACTTAGCAATCTATTAACATCTCTCGTTCCGCAGCCCCCCGACAAAGAGCCTATATAATTCCTCTTCTCGCTCGGCTAGAGTCAAATTCAAATGGCCCCGGTTGTGGGCCACCCCCACTTGGTTGACAGCCCCTAGGAAGGCTAAAGCGGCAACCTTAGGATTATGGGGACGCAAGGACCCGCTGGCCATGCCCTCCTGCAATATATGGACATAAAGATCCATCAGCTCCTGCACGCACTGCTCCAGCTCGGGGCGCAGGTGCTGCAGCTTGTCGGGTGTAAACTCCCTTAAAATCACTTGCAGCAAGGGGTGGTTCCGCTCGAAGATACGAAGATGTATATTGGTCAGCCGTCGCAGCCGCGTTAGTGGCTCGCTCTGCGACTCAATTACCTCTTTAGTGTGCGCAATCAGTCTCTGCAAACTCTCAAACAATAGGGAATCGAAAAGCTTTCTCTTGCTCTTAAAGTATAGGTATACCGTTCCCTTACCTACGCCAGCCGCATCGGCTATTTGCTCGATAGTGGCTTGATGGAAGCCGTGGGCCGCATACACTTGCGCTGCCGCTGCTAAAATCAATTGCCGCTTATCCTGCTGTTGCATACCTACTACAGCCCCCTCATCTGACTGACTGGTCAGTCAGTTGCTACTGTTAGTATACCGCCTCTCTCGCCGGTAAGCAAGTAATGCTGCTTAGAAGCCTGAGCAGCAACAGAAAAAAACACCATTACCACATGGGCCCTAAAACTTTATAACCGTCAAGAATAGATGGTACTATGGAAAAAGTGATCTTGCGTTAGAACGGCCCCGGAAGTATGAGCAATAGGAGGAAAAGATGTGCAGCAGGAAACAAATCTAAGCAATATGGATCTACGGCGCCTTATCATAGAGGATGAACTTCTCACCAGCGGGGAAGTATGCGAGTTACTAGGATTCAGCCGGGAACGGTTAAAGCAGATCTGCCAAGATGGAAGGATTAGGCCCTTAAAGCGCGGCATATACATGAAAAGCGAAATTCTAGCCTTTAAGGAACAACGGGACCGGCGACTCCGTAAATAGAGCCACGGCAAAACACCTGGGCCACGCAAAGGAACTGATAGCAAATAGCAAGGGGCTGTTGCAAAAAGCAATCAGCCCCGCTTTGTTTGCAGACCGTGGTCATACTAGAGCGCCTGTGCCCAACACTCTGTCGGAATGAGCTTGATGTGCTCTCGCAACATCTATCGATGTTGCTACCGCACGCATTGTTGAAGTGTATTGCTTGCGCAATACACTAAGTTCGCCAAGGGCAGCGACGGCACTCACACTGGTTGGTCTAGTGGACTGTCAAGTGGGCTCAAAGAAAACTACTATTTAAGTAGGGCCTTGGGCAGCTCGGCCTGTTGTCGCTGCTTATCCTTGGCTCCTTCGCTCCTTTGATCAGTGGGCCCAACGCGCTGTGCGTATGACCGACGGCCTTACTCACCTTGTTGCAAGAGCCGAGGGATCTGCGTAAGCACAGTTGGCGCTAGCCAGTGCTCTAGCAGAGCCCCTCGCCTCTTGCTGTTTGCGGGGCGTTGGCCCTGCAGCTAGAGGCCCTTTTGCGACAGCCCCTAACTCTGTTGCTGTTGCTGTAACTGGCGATATAAAATAGCTGCCAAACCCACATCTCCCGATTTGGCCATCTGTTCCGCCAATGCTTGCCGGTACATATCATCGTATATATCTCGTTGCATGCTTTCAGGGAAAAGACCGCCCTTCAGAGTGGGCTGCATTTGCTTGAGCAGGATTTCTAGAAAAACCTGCTCCATCCCTTGGCAGCTCTCCCAGAGTTGTTTCTGTTCGGGTGTCATCTTACTCACATCAGGGCGTAGATGATTTATGGTCAAATTCATATTACTGGCCACCTCCCCGCTGTGCCGGTGTGATAGTATCGGCGATGAAAAGGGCCAGCATTCCCCCTATGAGAGCGGTACCCAGTTGGGTGGTTCCGAAGGTGGCCACCGCCGGGGGAGGCAGTTGTTTGCCAAAGAGGCTTAATAAGTAATTGGTGGTCAGCACAAAAAAGCCATACTTGGCCAGGGCGCCCAAAAAAGCGGCCAGCAGGCGGTGGCGACGCTTAAACAAGCCATACACGATGGCCAAGGTGCTATTGGCTACCATGATAAAGGGCACCATGAAGGGTAGCCCCATAATGCCGGTAACTAGTGCCACCCAGGGTGTTAGTAAGCCAATGGCGATGCCGGCCCCCATGTCCACCATACTGACGGCCAGCACGATCACCCCATTAATAATGCTCCCCGTTATTAATTGGCCATAGGGACCCCCTAGGCGCAAGCTTTGTACTACTAAAGCTACAGCCAACAATAGGGCTGTGCGGGTAAGCCAACGGATAGGTTTTCTATCCTGCATTGCTCCACATCCTTCATAAGTTGCTCCCTTAAATACTAGGGGCAACCCGATAGTTGCTGTCCATTAACGGCGCAGATTATTGGCCTGTTGTAACATCTCGTCGGAAGCTTGGATGGCTTTGGAACCGACTTCATAGGCCCGTTGGGCCGTAATCAGGTTAACCATTTCCTCAATTACCTGCACATTGGACATCTCTAAGAAACCGGGCATTAACCGGGCCCGCTGATTGCGCCCCGGCTCACCGATATCCAGCCGTTCATCGCTGACGAATAGGCTGCCGCCGATAGCGCGCATGGCATGCTGGTTGGGGACCCGAGCCACACCAATCTGTCCCAAATTTCTAGGGGTATGCGAATTGCCACTAAAACCGGTCACATAACCGTTTTCATCGATTTCCACTTGACTGATGTCGTTATCAATACGGATCTCTCGCCCCCTCGTATCCAATACCGGATAACCGCTGGAGGTCACCAACCTACCGCCGGACACTTGCAACGAACCGGAACGGGTATAGGCGATTTGGCCATCCATGGTTACGGCTAGAAAACCGTCCCCGTTTAGGGCCACGTCCAGCAGTTGGTTAGTGTGTAACACACCGCCATCGGAAAAATCCCTTATGGTGGCGGCTACCCGCACGCCACTACCGATCTGCAAGGTGGTTTCATTGGCCCCGGTACGGGGGGCTGGTAGTCGGGAATAGAGCAGATCTTCGAAAGCCACCCGGCTCTTTTTGAAGCCGGTGGTATTCACGTTACTGATATTATTAGCGATATTATCCATGTTTACTTGCTGAGCAAACATACCGGTGCTCGCCGTATATAACGAACGTATCACCTCAATAGCCCTCCTTTAGTAGCTAATAGTACTGCCGCTGTCGGTTGGCAGTCTATTCGGGCCTCTGCACAGCAGTCCAGCCCGCTTTAACCTAGAAGCGTCCCACCTCATTAACCGCCTTATTTAGGGTGTCGTCCTGCATTTGAATGATCTTGGCATTGGTTTCGTAATGCCGCATAGCGGCGATAAGGTTTACCATTTCTCGCACCGCTTGTACATTGGCTTGTTCCAAATATCCCTGCTTCACCTGCGGATTAGCCGCCGGCTGTACCCCACCTTCTATCGTCCATAGGCTGTCGCCCCTGCGGCTTAATTGGGTAGCGTCCGCCGGATTGACCAGGTATAGCCGGCCCAGTTGCTGACCGCCGACGCCGGTAAGGGTCCCGTCGCTGGCTATCTGGAGCCCGTTACTATCAGCGATACGCAGCCGCTGGGGTGCCCCCAGCGGGTTTTGACCTAATACATAGGCCCCGGCTAGGGTACGGAGAAAACCTTCGCCGTCAACCATTAGCTGGCCGTTACGGGTATAGGCCTGTTCACCCTCTGGCGTTTCTACGGCCAAGAAGGTTAACTCGGTGCCGTCATCGATTAAAGCGATATCCAGCGGATTATTCGTCGCTAAAGGTAAACCGGCACTCCAATCGGGGGTCCCCAGACGAAAGTTAACCCCGGCACCCAACTGGCCCAAATAGGCAGGCGGTTGATTGTGGCTATAGCGATAGATTTCCCGATCCAGGAGGCTTTGAAATAGGGTTTGTTCCCGCTTAAAACCCACAGTACCCACATTGGCCAGGTTATTACTGATCACATCCATATGCCGCATACCCGCATCCATACCGGTAGCCGACGTATAGAGTCCACGAATCAATTCAGTTTCACCTCCCTTTGGTTAGGAAATTAGTGTCTTCTCGGTTCATCGAAGAGGGTCATTCCTTTTAATTGGTCTAATACTTCTAAGGCCCGTCCGGTGCCCCGTGCCACACAGGAAATAGGGTCGTCAGCCATTACGGCGGGCACCTGGGTAACTTCGGCCAACAGCTTGTCCAAGCCGCAAACCAACGAACCGCCACCGGTAAGGATAATCCCCTTATCCATTATGTCGGCCGCCAATTCGGGGGGGCAACGTTCTAACACACTACGCAATAGGGCTACGATGGCAATCAATGGCTCAGAAAAGGCCTCCAACGTTTCCATGGAGCTAACCTCTATAGTTTTAGGCAAACCGGTTAGCAAATCACGGCCGCGCACTTCCATCGACTCGTTGCGAGCATTGGGATAGGCGGTACCGATGCGCAGCTTCATCTCTTCTGCCGTTCGCTCACCGATCAATAAATTATACTGTTGTTTCATATAGCGGATAAGGGCTTCGTCAAAACGATCTCCGCCAACGCGCACACTATCGGCCAGTACGATACCCCCCATGGATAAAATAGCCACGTCGGTGGTGCCGCCGCCGATATCAATTACTAAACTACCTTCCGGCTTGGAAATGTCTATACCCGCTCCTAAAGCCGCCGCCACCGGTTCCTCGATGAGGGTGACTTGGCCGCCACCGGCCCGTTCCACCGCGTCGCGCACCGCCCGCCATTCCACAGCAGTAACTCCTGAAGGCACACAAACCATGATGCGAGGCTTGATCAGCACCCGCTTCCCTAGGGCCCTTGTTATAAAATATTCCAGCATCTTTTGGGTGACGTCAAAATCGGCTATAACACCCTCCCGTAGGGGACGAGTAGCCACGATGTTGCCGGGAGTGCGTCCAATCATCCGACGGGCTTCTTCACCGATGGCCAGCACCTTGCCCGTATTGGTGTCCATGGCCACTACTGCCGGCTCGTTAAGTACAACGCCTTTACCTTTGACATAAACTAGGACGATAGCTGTTCCTAAATCGACCCCGATATCTGCGCCTTTAAACAAATTACCCCACCCCATTTGCCAATGCTTGTCCACTTAGCAGTCCAAAGAGAAGGCAGTTGTGATAGCTGCCTTCTTTGGTGATACGTATGTAAAGGACCATCCAAAGCATCTTTTGCCCGTAATCGTAGTATGTTGGTACAATGCGCCAGGTTTTTGACAAAAATAACCCTAGCTGTATTAGTATTCGACATTGGCTTTGGTATCTCCTGTCTTATTTGAACGAAAATATTAGCCTTTGTACTTGCGCCTTGTGGCATCGCCTCCGCGTAGGTGCCTGACATCTTTGTTATGTTGCAGGACCGCTTGTACTTCGGCGTAGAGGCCGGCATGCACAGACCCCAAACGTTCGGTAACATCCTTGTGAACGGTGCTCTTGCTGACGCCAAACTTTTCGGCTGCTTGCCGCACTGTGGCCTTGGTGCTAGCTATGTAGCGAGC
>JAAYGE010000076.1 GCA_012727835.1 Bacillota bacterium | reverse complement strand
CCATTGGGGCCCATAGCTCAGTTGGTCAGAGCGGTCGGCTCATAACCGATTGGTCCTAGGTTCGAGTCCTAGTGGGCCCACCAATATTATAAAATGGGCGCATAGCTCAGTTGGGATGAGCGCTTGCTTCACACGCAAGAGGTCACAGGTTCGAGCCCTGTTGCGCCCACCATTAGAGTAGGACGTCATACCGTAAAGGATTAACCTTTACGGTATTTTTGTTTTCACTTCGGAGCAAGAAGCAATGCAATTGTAAGGCGACTGGCTTTCATCTTGCGTTGCGCCCTTTTAAGCACCAGAAACTGCGGCTCCTTAAGTCGTTTCTCTTTGCCTAAAGGCCGCAACTAAAATGACTATTATACGTATTACAATGTAGGTGAACAATATATTTTAGGAGGTGGCGATTGTGCTGCAATGGATTATTCTGGCCATCATTGTTGTGCTGGTCCTTTATGTAATGTCAATCTACAATCGACTGGTTGATCTCCGACAACGGGTGAAGAACGCCTGGTCGCAAATTGATGTGCAACTACGGCGACGGTACGACCTTATCCCTAACCTGGTCAATACGGTCAAAGGTTATATGACCCATGAGCGGGAGACTTTAGAAGCAGTCACCGAGGCTCGGACGCGGGCTATGGCCGGTGGCGGCTCTTTGGCCGACCAGGCTAACGCGGAAAATGCCCTCTCCGGGGCTTTGAGATCCCTTTTTGCAGTAGCTGAAAACTATCCCCAGTTAAAGGCCGACGGTAACTTCCGTCAGTTACAGGATGAACTGAGCAATACGGAAAGTAAAATTGCTTTCGCCCGCCAGTTCTACAATGATACGGTGCAACGGTATAACACCTACACTGAGATGTTCCCCAGTAATCTGGTGGCCAACGCCATGGGTTTCACACCCGTAGACTATTTCAATCTGGACGAAGAACCGGCAGCACGGGGGCCTGTCAACGTCGAGTTCAAGTAGGGGTGCCCCAATGAAACAGAGCAGCAGGCCTAAAATCTGGTTACGCTTGTGCTCCGGTCTTCTATTAGCTCTATTCCTTACGCTGTGCATTTCACCCCAAGGGGCGGCAGCCCGCTCTGTAAGGTTTACCGAGCTCAGAATTGATGCCGAAATACTTAGCGATGGTTCTTTAGTGATTACCGAATACCGCACGGCCCGCTTTGATGGTACTTTTACTGGTATGTACCAATGGATCAACAAGGAGCCGGGAGTCACTATTGAGGATGTAAGGGTGGGTGAGATAGACAAGCCTTACCGCTTTATTCCGGGAGCTACAACTTATGGCCCGGAAAACACCTTTTACGTGTTAGACGAAGGGCGGCGGCTTTACATTGACTGGAGTTATGCGGCGACCGATGAGACGCGCACTTTTGTTATCAGTTATCGTGTATTAGGCCAAGTTAAGCTACACGATGATGTAGCCGAACTTTACTATCAATTTGTGGGAGACCAGTGGGATTATGGAGTAGACCAGGTGTCCGTGACTCTCACTCTACCTGAGGGTGCGGAACAATCGGATCTACGGGCTTGGGGGCACGGGCCTCTCCATGGTGAAGTGGAGATTGTTGGACCTCGACAAGTCAAATGGTCCATCGAGAAGCTGCCGGCTCACACTTTTCTGGAGGGGCGCGTTACCTTCCCTACCAGTTTAATCAGTGGGGAGCACGCCCAGCGTACCCATCGGCAGGCTTTAGAGCAGATATTGGCGGAGGAAAACCAGTGGGCTCGCAGCGCGAACCGTGAACGGGCGCTGAGTTTCGCCGGTGTGGCGGGAGCTGTGGGGGCCCGTGTTTTCGCAGTCTATTGGGCCGCCCGGTGTTGGCGCTTAGGGGGACGTCCTCATCCCACCACCTTTGATGGTGACTACTATCGAGAGCTGCCCGGTGAGTATAGCCCGGCCGAATTAGCCGTATTATGGCGTCATGGTGATCCTACCACCGATGATTTTACGGCTACCATACTCGATCTAGCGCGGCGGGGATACCTGCGTATTGAAGAGGCGGTGGTTGAAAAACGGGGGCTGCTACGCAGCACAAGTGAAACCACCTACTATTTGACGCGGCAAGAGAAAGAAGCGGCCGATTTGGCAGCCCATGAAGTTGACGCTTTGAAGTTTATCTTTTCTACAGTAGGCAAAGCAGCTAGTAACGAGCCCGATGCCAACCGGGTTTCCTTTGATGATATTGAAGCCTATGCTAAGAAGCATCAAGGGGAGTTCCGCTCCTTTTGGCAAGGCTGGATCGGCGTGGTACGTTTCGAAGCGGAGTGCCATGAATTCTTCGATAACGGGCCCGAGATTACCCGGGCGCGGACGCAGTTGTGGATCGGTGCTCTATTGACCATGCTGCTAATGGTGCCAGCCGTAATCTGGGCACCACTGGCCATGTTTGGCTTGGTTCCGGCCACCATAATTCTTTTTATCGTACCCCTTTTTCTCAATCGTCGTTCTCCCAGCGGGCAAGAAGATTATGTTCGTTGGCAAGCTTTTAGGCGCTTTCTGCTCCACTTTTCTCAGATGGAGCGGCACACCATACCTTCGCTAGTCATCTGGGAGCACTATCTGGTTTATGCGGTAACCCTCGGTGTGGCTAAAGAAGTGATGAAACAGTTGGAGCTGGTTTATCCCAATCTGACCGACGGAACTTATCGCTTTGGCTATGGCTGGTATTATTGGCCCATGGCTAGAAGAGCTAATCCACTGGGCTTTACCAACAGCTTCACTGCCCTGTCCAGTACTATGGCCCAATCGATAAGGGCGGCAACTAGCACCCGGTCTTCCGGCAGCGGTTTCGGAGGCGGCTTCTCCGGTGGTGGCGGCTTTGGTGGCGGCGGAGGCGGCGGTGGTGTTCGTTAAAAAGAAAAATAGACCAGAGCTGCTGGTAGCTCTGGTCTATTTTTTTAGCTTTTACCTCTCGAGACGGAACATTTGCATGAGAGCGGTAGCCAGCTCGGCCAGAGTAGCTGTAGCCTGAGGGGCAAAATTGCCCTCCCGCAGTTGTAATAGCTCCAACTTCAGTGCGATAGCCACATGGCCGGTATATTCTTCGCTGACTTCATCGGCATCGGGAACTGCAATGAAGAAAATATCCGACATGGAGGCAATTCGATCGTGGCCCAGGGCTCGAATGGCATATAGGGCCAGCTCCTCCCGTTTCAGCGGCTGATTCTTGTCGCTAGCCTGCCCTTTGGTTAAGCGGTCCATCTGCTGGTCGCTGCTGCTACCCATAGCGTTGGCCAATAGTTCTAACCAATCGCCGGTGGAAGCGACCTCGTCGGGGCGGTATTTGCCATTAGTGGGAACCGGTAGAATCCCTACCTTAGCTAGATAGGCTATGTCTTGTTCCGCCGGGTGGCCAGCGATATCTTTCGGTAGGGTGATAACATCTTCCTGTATAGGTTCGCCTTGATAATTTAGCGGTTGCCCATCGGTGGCTCTAAACATGGTGCTGGGCACCGGGGCTTGTGTATAGACCAAGCTGATGGGGTTGCTCACCTTGCTCCCTCTGTTGGCCGCATTGGCAGCAGTGGCTACTCCCTCAACAGGCAAAGGCCGCACGCCCTGTTCTGGAACCCGGTATTCCAAACGGAACGGGTAGGTTTGGCGCAACTTAGCATGGGCTTGCTCTAAAGAGAGGGCGCCTTGCTTACCGGGGAACTTAAGTTCTTGCCAGTTCAAGTTGTACGAGGTAATAGCCGGTTCGTCGCCCGCATAAACGGTTACATTAAAGCCGTTTTGAGGGAAGGGGATGCCATTGACTAAACGTCGGTAGGTGAAATAGTAGAGAAGTTGGTTTTCTTCCTGGTCAATGGTCTCGGGTTTGACCAGCTCTACCTGCTGGGCCTTAGCCGGATTCATTTTGCGTAGATAATCACGGGCCAATTTTTCGGCTTCATCCCAACTAAGGGTGCCCTTGTTCTCATATTTTTCCCAGGGTAGGGTGGTGTAGTAACGATAAATTTCACTCGTTTCCGCATCCAGTGTGACCGCCACATGTGATCTTTGCTCCTCGTCCTCGGTGGCAAAAGACAGGTGCCATTGCCGTTGCTCCGGGAATTGCCAGTTGGCCATCAGACGGGCGTCTTGTACCTTATAGGTGTCTTCGATGGCAAATATTTCTCTGGCCTTGGTTTCCGCTTCCTCCTGGGTAAGCAACCCCTCCACCAGGGCTACCTCCTTTAGTTCGGCCGGTGATAGTTCGTCTGCGGCGGCTTTTCCGTATTCCGCATCTCTAGCGACCGGGGGAACCGATAGTGAGGGAGCAAGAATTTCACCGGTGAAAGCATCGACAGTGATAATGTTAATTTTAGGTGCCTGGTAGACTAAAATTGGTTTAGGCGTTTCTCCCGGTTTATCGTAGGGCAGGTAATATTGTAATTCCATTTTGCCTTCTTCTTGGGCGATGGTGGCCGCTTTGTCAGCTCCAATTAGATCCACCGGTTTCGGCACCGGGCCCTCAGTCCAAACATAGCTGTAGCCGGTCACATCACCCGTATCTGCATTAACGCTAACTCTTAAGCCGTTGTAGTTGAAAGGTATGTCGTTGGCATAGCGTTGGAAGTTAAAGTTGTATGTTAGGTGATGATTGCGTTCCCGTAAATAGGGACGTAAAGGTTGGCCCGGCTGATAACGGCATTGGGCAAACTCCTCTGGTGCTAATCGCTTTAGGAAGGCTTCTGCCTTAGCTAAGGCTTCTTCTTCCGACTGTTTGGGGAGAGGCGGCAAATCTTCTTCCGTCGTTTGTTCCCAGTGGTTATACTCCAAGATGCGTCCACTAATGGCGTGGACCGCTATCCGGACCCTCATGCCGTCGTCGGCACTCCAGGTTAGTTGCCAAACCGGTTTATCCTCCTGGACAACAAAGTCGGAGATAAAGTCGGCCTTCTCCAACTCCAGTTGAGGGAAAGCGGCTTTGGCCAGCCGAATGGCTTGTTCCAATTTCATCGGTGAGTCGGCGTTAGCAATGGTGGGGCTTAGGCCGGTTGTGATTAAAACTACTGCCAACAGTACTGCCAGCTGTTTTCGCCACATGCAAGTGACCTCCTTTGCATTACAAATCTATTACATTTAATAGGCCGCCACAGGAGGAAAAATGTTCCCTGTTCGTACAAAAAACTGGGGTCTTTATTCATTGACCCCAGTTTGCCACTTTTTTATTAGGTCGTGCTCCAATGTCAGGTCGGAGATCCGCAGTTTTTCTTCGGCTAGGGCCGCCAGTGTTTCATAATCGGCCAGCGGCAGCGTTTCTCCTGTTTGGCGGTCCATGACTTCATTGGTAGTGCGGAAATGGACTACCTCGTCTTTTAGCCAGTTTCCGTTACGGAAACAGACGAAGCCGGCGTCCGCATTAAGGAGGTCCTGCCCTAAAGTATAGGGGCAATCAAATCCTAGTAGGTTTGCTAGGGTAGGAAATAGGTCGATCTGGCCTGCCACCAGAGTCTGCTGCCCCTTTATTTCCTCTCCCGGGAAGTGCATCATCATTACTACCTTTTGCGCTTCTTGCCACTCCACCGGGTCCAGTTCTTCCTTATCGTAAAGCAGCTGGGCTAATAGATGATTTTGTTTTTCAGGAATGGCGTGATGATCCCCGTAGAAAACGACGACCGAATTGTCCCAGAGCTGCGCCGCTTTTAATTCCTCGATGAGCACGCCAACGGCCTCATCGGCATAATGGGCATTCAACAGAAAGTTGCCCAAGAGGGTGCCAGCAAAGGGGCCCAGATCCAGCCGATCCCTAAGATCAACCTTAGGGTCAGTAAAGGGAAAATGGCTGCTTAGAGAAATTAAGAAAGTATAAAAGGGTTGGGGCATCTCTTTCATTCTGGCCACCGCTTGCCGATAGAAGGAATGGTCGGCCAGCCCCATGCCGAAGATTTCATCATGCTCAAAGTCTTGTTGGTTCAAATAAGTATCGAAGCCTAGCGCTTTATACATAGATGGCCGATTCCAAAAGCCGGGACGGAAAGGATGCATCACAGCCGTGGCGTAGCCCTTTTCCTTGGCCGCCAGCGGTAGCGATTTAAAAGTGTTGGCTGAGTACTCATAGTAGGCGGTGCCGTCCTTGGCAGGAAACAGGGAAACGTTAGCTAGAAACTCGGCGTCAGAGGTTCCCCCCATAGCTGTTTGATAGTAGGCGTTAGGAAAGGTTAAGCTCTGTTTAGCCAACCGATTTAAGTTGGGAGTGACTTCTTTTCCATTGATTTCTAGGTTGAGTACGAAACCTTGAAAAGCTTCCAATTGAACTAGAATGAGGTTTTTACCCTCCATGGCTTTATGGTAGCGTTTCTGCTGGGTGGGTAGAGCTTGTTCAGCGAACCAAGCAGCGACGGCTGCCTGCTCCTCCTCCGGTAGCGGCCTGGTAGCGATTTTTTTCTGAGCATAACGCCAAAAATCTATAGCATGGAAATTGAGGGTACCAATGTTGTTAGCAACAACTTGCTTGTCCCAAAAGGCTCGAATCAAGCCCGGTTGGCGTTCCTGTAGACTGGCGACACTAGCCTGTACCTGATTGGTGCCCACCAAGAATAAGAGGCACAAGATTGCCAGTCGCCCGGGCCAGGGAAGACTAGCCGGTTTTCCTTTTTGCCGCCTTATGCGCCATAAGGCCGGTATAAGAATACATAGGTCAAGAAAATAAGCCAAATCCCTGGGCTGCACTAGTGCTAGTACACTGTCTTGTACCCCCGCAGCCAATTTGGCCTGTCGTAGCAAGGCAATGGAGATCACATCGCTAAAGTAGCGAGCGTATACCACGTCGGCTACTAAGATTACGGAAACGAGTAGGTTAATTATAATAAACACCCGATAACGGGCCCGTTGGTTAAATAAGAATAAAAAAGCGGTAAGTATCAAGGCGGCGCCTAATGTACCTAACCAAAAGCTATAGTGTAAGGGGGTGACGCCTACTAGAGAGTTTTTTATAAAATAAGTTTTTAACAACAAAATAGATCCGTATATGAGCACGCTAAAAATATCTAGCAAATAAGCCCGCCACCGTATCAATGGGACTCCGCCTCTCAAATAATCTTCTACCAACTGCATGGGTACTGCCCTATTATACGCTTATTTTACAGGGCCCGTCAAAGCGCTATAACAATTGACGAAACTCAGCTTCCGTGATATTATCAAGCGGAGAATTGAAAATGGCTCTTACCCCCCATCCAAAGTGGATGGTAGAGGCGCGGGAATCAAGAGTAACTTCTGGGAGAATGGCATCGATGAACAGAGGTGAAAGGGAGACCGCCGAAGCCGATCTGTCGCCCAGACAGATTAGCTGGGGTCAAAGTGAACAACTTTGGCACTGTCACTATGGTCCGGCCATAGTGGAGAGCTACTGACGAAGGGGAGGGTTAAAATGCTATTTTTAGGCTTTTGCAAAGGTCCAGCCTAGAAACACGCACTTGACACTCGTCAGGGGCGTGTTTTTTGTCTATGAACAGATTTTTTAGGAGGCTTAACAATAATGAGTAACCGTAATAGTTTGCGTCGCGAATTGGGCCTATTTGACGCGGTATCTATAATTGTTGGCATCATGATTGGTTCTGGCATCTTCTTTATCCCAACTTTTGTGCTTCAGAGGGCCGGCGCGCCGGGCTTAGCCTTGCTGGTTTGGGTGGCCGCTGGCGTGATTTCAATCCTATCCGGACTGTGCTATGCAGAGCTGGGGGCGGCCATGCCAGTGGCTGGCGGGTCCTACGTTTATTTGCGGGAAGCCTTTGGCCCGCTGGTGGCCTTTACCAGTACATGGTCCGGCTTTTTAGTGGGCGGCCCTGGTTCAATTGCCGCTTTAGCCGTAGCTTTTGGCACCTACTTGGGCTTCTTCTGGCCTTTGAGTAATCTAGGGCTGAAACTAGTGGCTATAGTAACCGTAGTTTTCTTAACCGCTATCAATATACTAGGGGTGCGACAGGGTGCTCGTTTGCAAAACGTATTAACGGCCGCCAAGATAATACCTATTCTAGCCATTTGTCTTTTCGGACTTGCCCGCGGGCAAGCTGCTGATTTTACGCCCCTTTTGCCGGCGGGCAGCAGTTGGAGCGCTTCAATTAGCGCTTTTGGTTTGGCCCTCATTGCGGCTCTATGGGCCTTTACCGGTTGGGCGAACATCAACAGTTTGGCAGAAGAACTTAAGAACCCGGCCCGCAACTTGCCCTTGGCCATTATTTTAGGCGTCGGTGGTGTGACGCTCCTGTATGGGTTATTTAATTTTGCCTTGCTGAATGTGTTGCCAGCCACCACCTTAGGCGCAACGGAAACGCCGGCGGCGGCTGTGGCCGTTGAACTCTTTGGCAAGGTGGGTGGGGTGGTCATTGCCGGAGGAGCATTGATATCTATTTTAGGGTCTTGCAATGGCTGCATTTTGGCTTTCCCCCGCAACTATTTTGCCATGGCGCGGGATAGCCTGTTTTTCCCGCAGTTGGCGGCTATTCATCCTAAGCTCGGTACTCCGGTAGTTTCCTTGGTGGTATCGGCGGCGCTTTCCATAGTGCTAATCTTGACCGGCACTTTTGAACAGCTGACTACTCTGGTTGTATTCTCGGGCATGATTTACACCACTTTAGCTATAGCAGCCGTATTTGTTCTACGCCTCAAACAACCCGATTTGCATCGACCATATCGGGTGTGGGGGTATCCTTATGTGCCTATTTTTGTGTTGTTGTTTAACATGGGGCTAATGCTCAATACTCTAATTGAAGACCCGCGGTCGTCGATAGTGGGACTCCTAGTGCCCGCTTTAGGCATACCCGCCTATTACTACTTTCAGCGGAAGAAAGACAGGGCAATGGGTAAGCAGCTGACAGTAGAATTGGCTCATAACGATTAGTGAGGAGGAAATAATATGCAGGTAGAACGGATATTATTTAATGGTAATATCATTACCCTCGATCCGGCCCAGCCAAAGGCGCAGGCTTTAGCCATGGCCGATGGCAAATTTGTGGCCGTAGGCTCCGATGCAGAGGTATTAGCCTTGAAAGGTGCCGACACCGAGCTGGTAGACTTGGCGGGCCAAACGGTAATTCCCGGTCTAGGCGATAGCCATCTCCATTTGTCCAACTTCGGGGCCGGTATGGAAACGGTTAATCTAACTTCGGCTCGTAGTCGAGAGGATGTAATTCGTTTAGGGCGGGAGTTTTTGGCTCAACACCCGGATATGAATTGGGTTACCGGTTGGGGTTTCAACCACGATAAATTCCATGATGGCGCTATGCCCACCCGTTCGGACTTGGATCAAATCTCTACCGAAATTCCAATTCTCTTTTCGCGCACCTGTGGGCATATAGCAGTAGCCAATAGCCGCGCTTTGCAGTTGGCCGGTGTTGGAGCGAACCCGGAGCAACCGGCAGGCGGCCAAATCGACTTAGATGCTAATGGTGTTCCCACCGGAGTTTTACGGGAAAGCGCCATCGGGTTGGTGCGCCGTTTGGCACCGAAGCCCACTGTCGAAGATTATAAGCGCATGTTGGCGCTAGCAGCGGAACAAGCCGTTAAGTTTGGACTTACTAGTGTGCATAGCGACGACCTGGCGGGCCATTTTGAGGAAATGCTACAGGCCTATTACGAACTGGTAGAGGAAGATCGGCTGCCGCTGCGGGTATGGCTGCAGGTACGCCTTTACAGGCCGGAGCAGGTGGATGAATTCTTGGAAATTAGTCGTCGCTTCCAATTCCCTCCTTATACTGTCCAGTATGGTCCGGTGAAGGTTATGACTGACGGCTCCCTCGGCGGACGTACAGCCGCCCTCAATGAGCCCTATGCCGATGACCCAACCACCAGCGGTGTGGTAGTATTAGAACAAGAGACCATCAACGAAATTTTGGCTCGGGCCCATGCTCGCGGTATGCAAATGTCGGGCCATGCTATCGGCGATAGAGCAATGGAAATGCTCCTAAACGCCTTCGAGTTAGCTTTGCAGGAAAATCCTCGTGCCGATGCGCGCCCGCGCATAATCCATGCCCAGATTACTACACCGGAGATTTTGCAGCGCTGCGTCGACTTAGGGGTGGCGTGCGACATTCAGCCCGTCTTCGTAGGCACCGATCTGCATATAGTTGAGCAGCGCATTGGCAAAGAACGAATGCAGACCACCTATCCTTGGCGTACTATGCGCCAATTAGGGATTCCGACATCCGGTGGCTCCGACTGTCCAGTGGAAACCTGCAATCCATTGGTCGGTATTCAACAAGCCGTCACACGACAAGATATGAACGGGTTCCCAGCCGGTGGCTGGCTACCGGAAGAGAAATTGACGGTGCAAGAAGCATTAGAGCTATTTACTTTGGGTCCGGCCTATAATTCTTTCAACGAGGATGTCCTCGGTTCCATTACGGTAGGCAAACTGGCCGATTGTGTTGTTCTTGACCAAGATCCGACGGCTGTAGAGCCAAACCAGATTGCCAACATTCAGGTTAAGGCTACTTATGTGGGTGGCCGCCAACGCTATTAAGTAGGTGAGTGATATGCGGATAAACCTGGGGCCCCGGCTAAGGCGGGTGGCCGATTTTGTGCCCGCCGGTGCCCGTTTGGCCGATATCGGCAGCGATCATGGCTATTTAGCTGCCTGGTTGTTGCAAAAGGGAAAAATAGAGTTGGCCATAGCGGGAGAGCTCAACCATGAGCCGGCCGAACGGGCCCGGCAGACGGCCCGGGCGGCTGGTCTGGAAGAAAAAATGTGGGTGCGCGAGGGGCCCGGTTTAACCGTGTTACAGCCGGGAGAAGTGGATACGGTTGTGATTGCGTGAATGGGTGGTATCACTATTCTAGAAATCTTGCAATCGCAGCCGGCCGTATTATCCCGTTTACAACGTTTGATATTACAACCCAACGTGGCTGCTGCCCAAGTGCGTTATTGGTTGGTTGCGAATTATTGGCAGATAGTGGATGAGGCTTTGGTAGCTGACAATGAAATTATTTACGAGATAATTGTTGCCGAGCCGGGCTCGATGCCACCTTTGACTCCTGTGCAGGCGGAAATTGGACCGGTGTTGTTGGTCAAGCGTCCACCCGAGTTTAAGGCGCGGGTCCGTACGGCCATTGCTGAACGACAATATGTGGCTAGTCAATTGGCCCGTTCTACCAGTAAAGCAGCCGCTAGCAAACGGCAGCGGTTATTGCAAGAAATTAGCATGCTGGAAACACTTCTTTCTTGATTCAACTGGTAATAATGGCAAATATTAAAGCTGACATTAAATTGACCTGGCCATAAAACCAGTGTATAATTAGGTTCTAGCACAGAACAATAAACTTCATAAGTGAATCGGGCAATCGCGGGTCGCATAGCGACCTGAGGAAAGTCCGAGCTCCACAGAGCAGAGTGCTGGATAACGTCCAGTCAGGGTGACCTGCAGGAAAGTGCCACAGAAACAAACCGCCAGTTTTTTTACTGGTAAGGGTGGAAAGGTGAGGTAAGAGCTCACCAGCAACCAGGTGACTGGTTGGCTCGGTAAACCCCACTCGGAGCAAGACCTAATAGGGAAGAATTAAGGGCTGCTCGTCCGCTCTTCCGGGTTGGTCGCTAGAGGTGTTGGGTAACCAACATCCCAGATAGATGATTGCCGCCTCGTAAGAGGTACAGAACTCGGCTTATAGATTCACTTATGAAGTTTGCCTATTCCTTTACAAACACCTACCGGATTAACCGGTAGGTGTTTTTTACTACAGTTTTTATTTGCTCAACCACAAATGTTGGGCAAAAACGGTGCCACCCGCATTGTGGCGCAGTCCTTTAACATTAGGCTGATGGGCCATATAGTATATAGGGTGGAACAGGAAGAGCCAAGGGGCGTCTTCTTGAATCAGGTAATGGGCGTTAATGTACATTTCTTTGCGCTTTCCGGGTTGGCGATTATCTCCGCTTGATCGATTAGTTTATCAAACTCCGGATTGCTGTAGCCAACGAAGTTGCTGGCACCGATATAGCGGGTATGGAACCATTGGTCTAGGTAACGCTTACCTTCCGCATGGCCGCCCAGAGCCGCCATGAGGAACATGTGGCATTTAGCCATGTTCTCATGCTTCAACAGTTCGGTCCAGGGCAGGACTACAATTTCTACCTGTATGCCAATTTTGGCCAACGAATCGGCAATGAACTGGGCTCTTGTGGCTTGTTCTTCGTTATTTGCCCGAACATGCAAAATTACCGGGTGAGGATAGCCATTGGCGTAACCGGCTTCCCGCATCAGTTCTTTAGCTCGGTTGAGGTCATAACGGTAACCGCCGCTGCCTCCTGCCGGCAACATAGAGGGCGGCAAGGGACCCTGACTGATTACGGCATGGCCGCCAAGCACTTGCCGGATGTAAGCCTCCCGATCGACTGCGTAGTTGGCAGCCTGCCGAACCAGTTTGTTGTCAAAGGGTGGCTTGTTGCACATTAAACCACAATATTGGGTGTCAACCGGATCGATTTTCTTACAGAGAGGAGCAAGCACCGGGTTTTGTTTAACCTTTTCGTACCCCCGACCGTCAAGGCGAGCGTGGCCAACTTCGCCGTTAAGGAAACCGGTTTCTAAGGCGTCGGCTCCTTGATAGATACGACAATGAATCTGATCCACATAGGGCCGACCTTCGTGGAATTTATCATGAGCCGTGAGCACCAGCTCTTTGCCCGGAACCCAGTTCTTAAAGGCAAAGGCTCCCGAGCCAACCGGCTGGCGAGCAAAGTCGGCACCCAACTTTTCTACGATTTCTTTAGGTACGATACTTGCTCCCAAGTGAGCCACGTTGTTGAGAAACATTAGATTAGGCTCACTGAGGGTAATGGCGATTTCATTACGGCCCCGAATCCTGATACCACTTATTTCGTTAGCCTTACCTTCCGCAAAGGCCTGAGCCCCTTCAATGCCTAACACTAGGCCCCGGTGGGCTGCTTTGGCTGCTGGATCAGCCAGGCGCTCTAAGCTATACTTGATATCGCTGGCTTCCACCGGTCGCCCATGGTGGAAATAGGCATTGGAGCGTAACTTGAAGATGTAGGTACGACCGTCGTTCTCCAAGTGCCAAGTGCTGGCTATATCCGGCCGTGGTCTGCCTTCTTCGTCCAAGCGGAGCAGGCCGGAGAAGATCAGATTAATAATATGATTAGCATTGCCGTCGCTGGAATAGGCCGGATCGAGGGTTACCGGATCTTGAGGCAAACCATAGAAATAGGTTTCCGGTTCCAGATCCTTAGCTGCCGGTAAAGTCGTCCTTAATTCGGCTTCAATTAATTCCAGATCTCTTGTTATCTGCAAGAGGGTTTGCATGGCTGTTCTTTGCTGTTCCGTTTCAAAGGCAGCCGTTTCGATAAAGAAGGAGGCCCTTTCCAAGACCGAGCGCATGTCTTCGGTCACTTGTACTAGCCGTTCGTTGTTTTGCGCCTGTTGGAAAACGGCTTGACTGATTTCTTGCACAATAGCCGTTGTTTCTGCCACTGAGGCCATGATTTCATCGAGAGCGTGTCCGGTTTCAGTGATCATACGAGCTCCGGCTTCCACCGCACTGAGGCTATTCTGCATGGTCTCAATAGTAACTTGGGCCTCAGCTTTGATTTTTTCTAACAGGCGGCTAATTTGTACGGCCGATTCGGCACTGGTCTCCGCCAGGCTTTTCACCTCATTGGCGACAACAGCAAATCCCCGCCCTTCAGCGCCGGCTCTTGCCGCTTCAATGGCCGCATTCAGGGCTAGCAGATTGGTCTGGCTGGCTATATCACGGATGGTGGCCACAAAACTCTCGATGCCCATCGTTTGGTCTACCAGTTCTTGCACAGCTGCCGCATTTTCTCTAACCGTATCTTGTATGCTGGCAATAAACTCGGTAGATTTTCTTACCGCTTCTTTGCCTTGATTGAGGGCGGCAACGCTCTCTTGGCTGCTGTTGCCTACTTCATTTACGGATGCAGTTACTTCTTCACTAAAAGCCCCCAGCTCACTGATAATTCCCGCCGCCTGATCGGTGGCCGCCTGTTGTACCTCAATCTGTTGGCTAATAGTGTTCATAACGTTCATTAACTGCTGGGTCGTCTGTTTAACGAGGTCAGCGCTATAGATAGTCTTTTCTACCGCTTTCTGCAACCGTTGCGAGCTGCGAGTCATTTCTTCATCGGCCGCCAATGGTGCTTGGCCACCAACGGCGCTTTGTTGAATAGTCTCGGTTTTCTCTTCTAGTGTAGGTGTAGTAGGCGTAGTAGGTGTAGGTGCGTCCTTCTTTTTGCGTCTGAACCAGTTCATGTCGTTCCCCCTAAAGATATATTAAGATTTTGGTTGTTCCAGCCGGACATTGATTAAATGTACGGCTCCACTTCGATCTACCCGTACCCCTTTAACGTTGGGTTGTGAGGGGTGGTACAAGAACATCCAGGGAGCATCATCGGCTATCATCAGAACTACTGTAGATAAAATGGCCTGGTGTTATTCAAAATTGGCAATGGTGACCATTTCATCTAAGAGTTGATTAACCAACTCATGCACATCCCTCTTTTCCCGGAAAAAATATTACCTTTTTTGTATCATCAGTTTACATTCAACAGAAATCGACATTCTCCTGCCAAAACTTTGATACAAAAAGATTTGGCAGGAACCAGCAGGGCAGAAGGCGAAGAGATAAAGGATATTTTTTTCACCCGGGCTAAATCACGATGGGAGTGACGTAATCTATGGGACTTGTCTTAGCCGTACTCGGTTTGGCTTTGGGGTGTTTGTTGGTATTGGTTGGAAATCCGGTGCAGGTAATGCCCCGTTATATGCATCCGATACGTCATATAGTAGTAGCCCGCCGGTATCAACGGCTACGGGCCGAATATCGCATAAGACGCCCCTTTCTGCAGATAACCTTAGTGGCTGCGGGTCTGATACTTTTCTGGTTTTTTGTAGCCATTCTAACCCCCATCCCGGAAGATTTGTGGCTTAGTCGGGTTGTGCTGGGAATAGGGGTGGGAGGGGGCTTGGGCTGGGCGCTATTTTGTCGGCACGAGTTGCTACTAGGTAAAATAGGGATAGTCGGATTCTACCCGCACGCGCGCATGGTGGTCGCTTGGAATAACCTAGCCGGCTATTTGCTTTTCACCGATTCCCCAGGGGCTTTTATACTAGTAAATAAGTCGGGGGACTGGGTGGAAGCTATCCCATTCCATAGCGAAGAAGAACAAAGGGAGATTGAATTGGCTCTCTTACCCTATTTGTCGCGCTTAGATCCGGCCGATTGGCCATTAACTAAAGTGCCCCGCCACATAACTCGAGCACTTCAATATCGATACCTCCTTCTACTAATGGCAACCCTCCCCCTATTGACACTACTCGTAGGCCGTTTTCTTTTTTTGATAACAATCCCCGACCTGTATTTAGTAGGCGCCATCGGATTAGCAATTCTTGTGCCCGTTTATGTATTTAACTGGGCCCGCCGCTTGCGCTTGCTCTATTACAGTAGCCAAGGCCATGTAAGTGTAGCCCAATTATTCTCTTTATGTCAGCGTTGTTTTTATCAGGCCGTTTGCTGGCAATCGGGGTTGCATCGGCGAGTTTCTTGGGGGCGAGATGGAAGGGCCCGAGTACCTACCTGGGAGGAATTCTGTAAGGATTTTCGTCATCAGCCGAAAATTACTCGGGAAATTTACCAGACGTGCTGTCGCTGCTTAATTGGGCACTTACAAGCCAAGGATCTTTACCAAGTAGTGTTGATACCAATAAACACCAAGAAGGAGCAGTAAATCGCTCCTTCTTTTTTTGCGGCTAGGGAAGTTGGGCTGCCAAGGCGAATATAGCTGTAGTTGGGGGGTGGGGGAGATGAAATTATATCGGTTCCTGGTACCCATATCTTTGTTACTGCTAATATTGCTGGTGCCTACTAGGGTGCCTTTGGCGGCGGAGACTGCCAGCATCGTTGCCTACGACATTACCGTTACCCTTAGCGAAGATTGCACCTACTTGGAAGGGCAAGAACGGGTAATTTGGACCAATCCAGGAAGCATTCCCGTGCAGGAAATGTATTTTCACCTTTATCCTAATGCCTTTCGTCCTAATTCTTCCTTTCTCCTTGAAACGAAGGGTGTGCGGCGGGGGGAACGCCTGTCAGCTGCCGGTTATGGATACATGGAGCTGCGGCAAGTGCGAGCCCAGGGGCGTAACCTGAATTGGCAATTTGTCCAGCCCGATGATGGTAACCAGGAGGATGGCACTTTAATGCGAGTGAGTCTTCCCCAACCGGTGGCGCCGGGAGATTCGATCCGTTTAGATATTGAGTTTGTCGTAAAGTTGCCTATGGTGTTCGCCCGTATGGGAAAATATGTCTCCTTTGTTATGGCTGGCCAGTGGTTTCCCAAAGTGGCCGCCTATGAGACTGCTGGCACCCGGGGGCGCCAATTGGATGGTTGGAATGTCCATCAGTACCACGCTAATACCGAGTTTTACGCCAACTTTGGTACCTATCGTGTGACCATTAACGTTCCTAAGACCCACATGGTGGCAGCTAGCGGGCAGTTGCTGGAGGGGCCTAGGATTCAAGGGAATAAACGCCAGTATGTCTTCCAGGCAGAAAAGGTACACGATTTTGCTTGGGCCGCCGATAACAATTTTTGCGAGCACCAGGCCACCTTTTCTTCAGAAATTCAGCCGGAAGTGGCGATTAATCTTTATCTGCAACCGCAACATGAATACCTATTAAACCACTATCTGCAAGTGGCCAAGACCACGTTAGACTGTCTCAGCCGATGGTTAGTTCCTTACCCCTACCCATCGTTAACTATTGTCTGCCCCCGGGCCGGTGCCATCGGTGCCGGTGGTATGGAATATCCCACCTTGATTACCGGGTGGGATGCATCAGTGCACGATCGTGACCTAATCGGTCGGGTTTTGATCCATGAAATTATACACCAGTACTTTTACGGGCTAGTGGCTACCAATGAGGTGGAGGAGGCCTGGTTAGATGAGGGGTTCACCAGTTACCTGGAGGATAAAATAATAGCCCATGCCTTTAACGGACAGCTAGCGACGGCAAAGGAAGCTACTTCTATTCTTATGCCAGAGCCATTGGTCAAGGAGGGCTGGAAATACAGTGATAACTACTCCTATCAGGCCAATGCCTATGTACGGGGCAAGTTGATCCTACATGAAATAGAACGCCTAATTGGGTGGGAGCGGATGCAAACCGCCCTGCAGGTCTATTGCCAGCGCTTTCTCTACGACCACCCAAGTACAGCCGATTGGCAGCAGGTTTTAGAAGAGGTAACAGGCCAGAGTTGGCAAGCCTTCTTTGCTAATTACATTTACGGTGCGGGCATGCAGGATTATGCTATAGATGAGGTGGCAACTGCTGGAGAGAGAACTAGCGTATGGCTTTCGGGACCGAGGGAAGAGCGGGAGCTGGTTTTAAGGGTGGCATTGGCAGATGGTACTTCTGTTGATCTAGTTTGGAATCCCATTGTCCAGAGCCAACTTACCTTTGAACACTCGGCGCCGCCGGTTAGTCTGGAGCTGGACCCGGCACCCCATCGGGTCTTGCTGGACCATAATCGTAGCAACAATCGTTACTACGTAAAGGCTAGCAACTGGTTGGACTTGTGGTTAACCCAGCTGCTACAATTCTGCCTGCGCCTGTTGGGCTGGTAGGTGAAGAGGAATGATTAAGCTTCTACGGAGGGCTGGAGCCCGGCTTTGGGCCAGTGGGCTAATAGGGTTGGCGGTGTTATGGTGTGCCCTAGGGCGTGTAGCTTATTATTGGTGTAGTCGGGTGTTAGTTAGCCCCTGGCGGCACCGCATCAATGATATACACCACCTGGATCTGGGGACTTTGCGCCTGTTGTTAATTTCCTTTACTCAAAATGCGGTTTTTCCTCTGCTGGTAATCCTGTTCTTAGTCAGGCTGATTTTGAATCCCTTTGTTGACGCCTTTGTCTACTGTCGCCTAGGACGTTGTTCGCGGGTGTTATGGCAAGCCTTTGGCAAACTGTATATAGTTTTTTATTTGACCATTGGCTTAGTGGGATGGCTTCTGTACTTGGAGGCCGATTGGTTGCTAACCCGCCCCTTGCTATTTGTCGTGGGCGCCTTGGGATTTAGCCTTTGGTTTGCCCTCTACCGGGCGCGTTTGGTCAGTGATAGAAGAGCTTGGCCCACACCTACCGCCGGTCTGCAGCTTGTTTTAGCCTGGCTCGTGCTTGTCAGTACGGCAACAACAGTTTCCCTTTGGCTGTATAAGAAGGCCATTAGCCTCAAGGGATGGCCTTTGGCATTATTGTTCTTCGTAGGCGAACTGCTGCTGATATGGATCAAGTTGTGGCGGACTAGTTGTGTGGTGGAAACGGTGGACCAGGAAGCCCACGAAGTTGATTAATTCTCCACCTTGCTTTCGCATACAGGTACATATAAAATTATGTTAAATAAAAAGAAAGGAACCCCCTGCTGGGGGTAGGGTGGATAGACAGTAATGCGCATTTAACGTACGCTAACCGAATCCGGCTAGGTACGCAAATGCCTCGGGGCATGGCGCTATTTTGTTGTGCCCGCATTGCTGTATACCCATAAAGATAGGAACATCACCGCCTGGTGAATTTCTATATAAAGGTGTAGACAGTAAAGACCTTTTTGGGGCCATTTGTGATGCCTAAAAAGGTCTTTTTGTGTTTACCTAGCGCGGCAATCTCCAGGACTTTAGAGCTTTAACGGGAGGTGCTACTTTTGCCGACGCTATTAAGCTTTAAGAATTTAACTAAGTTTTTTGGGGCACGAGCAGTGTTTGAAAAACTAAAGGGGGAAATAAATGCGCCGACCACAATCGGCTTGGTGGGCGACAACGGCTGTGGAAAATCAACGCTGCTGAAAGTGCTGGCGGGGTTAGAACCGGCCGATGCGGGGGAAATCCAGCGCTCTAGTTCCTTACGAATTGCCTACCTACCCCAGGAATTGCCCGTAGAGCTACAGCTATCGGCCTATGAATATGTGCGTAACGGTTTAAAGCAATTGGTGGAGTTAGAAAAGAAGCTGCGAGCCCTAGAACAACAGTTAGCCCATAGTTCCAGCGATGAAGGACCCCAGCTCTTACAACGCTATGGTGAATTGCTTGATGAGTTTGAGCAGCAGGGCGGCTATGAACTGGATGCTTGGGTGGAGACGGCTCTCCACCAGGTCGAACTACCCCAACACCTCTGGGAGTTGCCTTTGGAATTGCTCAGCGGCGGGCAGAAGACCCGCTCCGCCCTAGCCCGTGCCCTGGTGGCAAAGCCCGATCTATTGTTGCTTGATGAGCCGACCAACTATCTGGATCTGGAAGGGCTGACTTGGTTAGAGCAATGGGTAAAGCGAGTCGAACAAGCCGTTGTCTTAGTTTCTCACGATCGCTACTTTTTGGATAAGGTGGCGACAGAGATATGGGAGTTGGATAGGGGCCACTTGGAGTGTTTTGTTGGCAATTACTCCGCATATAAGGAGCAAAAGAAGCAGGCATTACGTAAGCAATATGAGGCTTATGCTCGAGACCAGGCAGAAAAGCGGCGGCTACGAGAACTGATTGCCCGCCAGATGCAGTGGTTTGATGCGGCCCACAGAAGGGCGGGACAGAACGACTTTTTGCGGGCTAAAGCGAAGAAGGGAGCAGTGCGGGCTAAGGCCACCGTCAGCCGCCTACAGCGGCTGCAGGAACAGGCGGTAGAAAAGCCATGGGAAAAAGAGGAGTTGGGGATCGCCTTTCAAGCTCCCCAATTTAGTAGCCAGAGCTTGCTGGCAGCGAGGGAACTGAGCTTTAGTTATGGCCAGGAACCCTGGTTGCAAACCATCAATTTCGCACTACGGCCCGGCGCGCGGGTGGCCATCTTAGGCGCTAACGGGTCGGGCAAGACAACTCTTTTGCGCTTACTTTTGGGCGAGTTAGAACCAAAGGAAGGTCAGCTATACAGAAGCCCGTCGCTGTCTGTCGGTTATTTTTCGCAAGAGCGGGACGATCTGGATCCGGCCAACAGTCTGTTGCAAGAGTTGATGACCACCGGGATTCAGCGGAGTGAAGCTTGGCTCCTTCTCGCCCGCCTGGGTTTTCGTAATCAGGAAGTATTACGCCCGATAGCCACCCTATCGGTAGGCCAGCGGGCTCGAGTTAGTCTGGCGAAGCTGCTGGTACAACCCTATAACGTATTAATGCTGGATGAACCCACAAACCATCTGGATATTCGTTCCCGGGAAAAGATTGAAGAGGCGCTAACCGACTATCCGGGAGCTTTGATCTTAGTGTCCCACGATCGCTATTTTCTCGATGCTATCGTCAATCAGGTTTATCACCTGCAGGACGGGCGTCTAACCCGTTATCAGTGCAATTATAGCTACTTCCAACAGGCGCAGCAGCGGGATCTGGCAGCTAGGCAACAAGCCGAAAGGGCGACAGTTTTACGCACCCGCTTGGCTGAGCTAGCTGCCCGTATCAGCCAATTGCCGGCAGACAGTCCCGAGTATGAAGAGCTCGATAGAGAGTTTCAGCGAATAGCGTCCCAGCTACGTCTATTGATTAACCATTAGCGTAGGTGCTCAGGTATAAGATCAAAGCGGGTAAGATCTGTCCAGGATTCACCTCGTACAATTAATTCGGCTTTGCTGGAGGTGATTAGAACTACCGCCGGCCGGGGCAAACGGTTATAATTGCTGGCCATGCTATATGTATAGGCACCGGTGCGCCCTACTACCAGCAAATCATCGGGTGCAGCCGCTGGTAGTTTCGTTTCCCAAACTAGCATGTCTCCCGATTCGCAACAACGGCCAGCAATGGAAACCGTTTCAGTGGCCGGTTCTAGAGCCCGGTTGGCTAAAGCGGCCTCGTAGTTGCTGCCATACAGGGCGGGGCGAATATTGTCGGCCATACTACCATCGACAAACACATATTTGCGCATCCCAGCTATAACCTTGGTGCCACCCACCCGGTAGAGGGTGAGCCCCGCTTCATTGATAATGGATCGGCCCGGTTCAACGGTTAAGCGGGGGAGGGCTATTCCCAGTTCTCGGGCAGTATCTTTGGCGGTACGGATTATTTCGGCCATGTATTCCTCAATGCTGAGCTCCGGGTCGCCGTTGGTATAATAGCTGCCTAACCCTCCTCCGACATTCAGTTCGCTTAGTTCGGGTATTCTTTCTTGCCAAGTGGCCAGCAACTTCAGCATCACCTGCAGATTTTCTATAAAGGGCTGTAGGGTCAGAATTTGGGAGCCGGTATGGGAATGGAACCCCCTCACCTTCAACAAGGGCTGGGTGTGGCACAGAGCAAACACTTGCGGCAGGTCGGCAATATTAAAACCGAATTTGGAATTGGTGATGCTGGTTTGTACATATTCATGGGTATTTGCTTGCACGCCGCTGGCTACGCGAATTAATAGGTTAACTTCCCGTTGCATTTCAGCAGCCAGCGCCACCAGCTTTTCAATTTCAAAGAAGTTATCAACAACGATACGTCCCACACCCCGTTGGATGGCGATGCGCAGTTCCTCTCGGCTCCGATTAACACCGTGGAAAATGATCCGCTCCGCTGGGAAATCACTGCTTAGTGCCGTATATAGTTCTCCTAAGGAAACCACATCTAAGTTCAGGCCCATACTAGCAATAATGCGGCATATGGCTTGACACAGAAAGGCCTTACTGGCGTAGGCAATAGAAAAATCGTGGGGGTATTCGGCGGCTGCCTGTTTATAGCGGTCACAGTTGCGTCTAATGGTATTCTCGTTGATTAAATAAAGAGGGGTGCCGAATTCCTCCGCTAAAGTGACCAAATTGCAGCCACCAAACCAAAGGTGCCCATCGGGTCCAATGGTCATATCCGGTTGTAATTTAAGACCATGAACATAGGTGCTCATTTGTATTCCTCCCAGGTTATCAAGCTTCTAGCTGATTAACCCTAATTCTCTACTCCAAGCCTATTTCCTGTTGAGGGTTCGACAAAATACTT
>JAAYGE010000075.1 GCA_012727835.1 Bacillota bacterium | reverse complement strand
TCCGAGCAGGAGGCCGAATGTTGCCCTTCGCCCCAGGGACGCATTAAGTACCGGCCCACTGTGGAGGAAATTGTCCAGGTGGCTTTGCCCCATTTAGAGCAGGCGGAGGATGCCATTATTTCCTTCGGCCAGGGGTGTGAAGGCGAGCCCATGTTGCGGGCCGATTTAATTGCACCCGCCATCAGAGCCTTGCGCCAACGAACCGGCCGGGGTATAATCAACGCCAACACCAATGGCGGCTATACGGCTGGCATCAAGCAGGTGGTGGAGGCCGGCATCGATTCTTTGCGGGTGAGCCTGAACAGCTGCATTCCCGGCAACTACCAAGCCTACTACCGGTCCACCAGCTATAGCCTAGAGGACGTGGCCAACTCCATCCTCCTGGCCAAGGAGGCCGGCGTGCGGGTGGCTTTGAATTTGCTGGCTTTCCCCGGTGTGACCGATCGGGAAGACGAGCTGGAGGCTTTAATCGATTTTATTAAAACCAACGGTGTGGATATGGTGCAGGTACGCAATTTGAATATCGATCCGGATACGTACATGAAGCTGATGGGCCACTCCTCGGGACCGCTCTATGGCATGGAGCAGTTGGCCGATATTCTGCGCTCCGAGGTTCCTGGGCTAGAGGTGGGGAGCTTTACATAAACGCCCACAGGTCCTTTCTGATATTTCGTAGGGGCGCCCCGATGGTGCGCCCGTGAATTGCACCTGCAATTGTGGGCATGGGCGCTGCTCGATGTGCTCTCGCAACATCTATCGATGTCGTTTTCGCACTCACTGCTGGGGTTATCCCACAAACAGGTGATCCTGCGTATTGGTTGGTACGCCTTTACGGGCCGACCAACGGGCGGCCCCTACAGATGCTCCAGAATACAGGCTATGAACCGCATCTTGTTACATTTGTAGGGGCTGCGCCCGTTATTCTCGCGGATTGTAGGTTAGAATCGACAAACTGGGGTGTTTTGCCGCACCTTACACGTTTCGTAGGGGCGCCCCGATGGTGCGCCCGTTGTTTTCCCGGTGTTCTTGGGAGTGTACGGCAAATAGCTTGAGCCTACCCAGCCGTCTATGATAAGATTTAATGAACCATCCTGGGGCTATTGCCCCGTTACCCATAATTGTGCTATAATTTTCTCTGTGCATTATGCTAGACGCGCGCAGGCGCAGCCAGTGCTGCATGCTGCGTTTAAGGTTTTATTGCTTAGCTGCTTGGGAAAGAGGTGAATGAAGTGAAGGCGGATATCCATCCGAAATATGGGAAAGCAATCGTAACTTGTGCTTGTGGCGAAACTTTCGAAACCGGCTCTACCAAGAAGGAGCTAAAGGTTGAGCTCTGTTCCAAGTGCCATCCCTTCTTTACCGGTAAGCAAAAATTTGTGGACACCGGTGGTCGTGTTGAACGGTTTAATAGGAAGTACGGCCTAACTAAGTAAGCTATCTAAGAAGCAGAGCTACGGGCAGTAGCTCTGCTTCTTGTCTTCAGAGTGTTCTGATTAGAGAGAAACGGAGGTGGGCCGATGAAGCGCAAGGGAATCACCGTTGGTGGGCAGGCGGTAATGGAAGGGGTAATGATGCGCGGTCGCAAGCAGATGGCCATCGCCGTACGGCAGCCCGACGGCCAAGTAGTGGTGGAAGTGCGGCCCAATTGGCGACTGGTCAACCATTTGCCCTTCATGGCCTTACCCTTCTTGCGCGGTGTGGCGGCCTTTATCGAGGCGCTGGTGGTGGGGATTGATGCCATTCTCTATTCGGCCAATGCGTCCCAGCCCGACGATGTGCAGTTGGGTAAAGGAGAAGCGGTTTTTGCCACGGTGCTGGGCCTGAGTTTAGGGGTGCTGCTCTTTATGCTGCTACCCACCTTTGTGATTCAGCTACTCAGTCCGTTAGGCATGGCTCCCCTGTGGCTTAACCTGGTGGAGGGCCTGTTGCGCATGGCGATTTTTCTAAGCTACATGCTGGCTGTCAGCCTGCTGCCCGACATGCGGCGCTTTTTCCAGTATCACGGGGCCGAACATAAGGCCATTCATACCTTTGAGGCGGGGGAAGCCCTAGAGGTAGCCAATTTGCGACAAAAGCGGCCGGAACATCCCCGTTGCGGCGCCGCTTTCCTACTGCTGGTGATGCTGGTTAGTATCGTAACCTTTTCCTTTTTCGGCTGGCCCGATCTCAAGGCTCGCCTATTGACTCGTTTGGCCCTGTTGCCGGTGGTAGCCGGTATAGCCTATGAACTGAGTCGACTGGCGGCCCGCAGTGCCGATGGTGGCGGTTCGTTAGGGTTGATTATGGGACCCGCCCTTTTGTTACAGAGGGCTACCACGCGGGAGCCTGACGATGACCAAATGGAAGTGGCCATTGCTGCCTTGCAGGGGCTATTAGATGTGGAACCCGATTTGGCACCCTATTAGCTAGCTACAGTTAGTGTTAGGTGTTAGCTTGAAGAAAGGGGGCAAAAATGATGTTTGATAAACTAGCTAAAATTAAAGAGCGTTATCAGGAACTGACGGTTTTGGTGAACGACCCGGAGCTCATTAATAACCGCCAGAACGAATGGCAGGAATACGTGAAGGAACAGGCCAGCCTGAGCGAAACGGTGGAAGCCTATGACGCTTATAAGAAGTGTGAAGAAGAGTTGGCGGCCGCCCAGGAGATGCTGAAGGAGGCCGGCTCCGACGCCGAATTTAAGTCTCTATTAGAGATGGAGATAGATGAGCTGCAGGAAAAAATGGAGGAGCTGGAAGCTAGGCTGAAGCAGCTGCTCATTCCGAAGGACCCCAATGACGAGAAAAACGTCATTATCGAAATTCGGGGCGGTGCCGGTGGCGATGAAGCTGCCATTTTCGCCGCCGATCTATTCCGCATGTATAGCCGCTATGCGGAGCGTCAGCGCTGGAAAGTGGAAATGATGAGTGCCCATGAAAACGATTTGGGCGGTTTCAAAGAAGTTATCTTCATGGTGGAGGGCAAGGGTGCCTACAGCCGCCTGAAGTTTGAAAGTGGCGTGCACCGGGTGCAGCGGGTGCCGGCCACCGAAGCCAGCGGGCGCATCCATACCTCTACGGCCACTGTTGCCGTTTTGCCCGAGGCGGAAGAGGTGGATGTGCAGATCGATCCTAACGATTTGCGCATTGATACCTTCTGTAGCTCGGGCCCCGGTGGGCAGAGCGTAAACACCACCTATTCGGCGGTGCGCATTACCCACTTGCCTACGGGGCTTGTGGTGTCGATGCAGGATGAAAAATCGCAGATCAAAAACCGGGAAAAGGCCATGCGGGTGTTGAGAGCTCGGCTGTTGGAACTGGAGCAAGCCAAGCAACACGAGGAACTGGCGGAAGCGCGGCGCAGCCAAGTGGGCACCGGCGACCGCAGCGAACGCATTCGCACCTATAATTTCCCGCAGGGGCGAGTTACCGACCATCGCATCGGCCTCACGGTGCACAACCTGCCGGCGGTTCTGGATGGCGAAATCGACGAGATTGTAGACGCCCTCATTACCAGCAGTCAGCTGGAAAGTCTGCAGAGCGGGGACGAATAATGAACAAGCAGCAGCTGTGGCGACAGGCGGCGGAGCGACTAAACCGGTTGGGTAAGGCCGACGCCCGCTTTGAAGCCGAATTGTTGCTGAGAAGCGCGCTGGGGGAAGACCGGGCGCGCTTTTTTGCCACTCTGGATGAAGCTGTGGACCCGGCGGTACTTGCCCAGTTTAGCCGGTGGCTGGAACAGCGGGCCAGCGGTGTGCCGCTGCAATATATTGTGGGGCGGCAAGAATTTATGGGGCTCGATTTTAAGGTGACGCCGGCGGTGCTTATTCCCCGGCCCGATACGGAGATAGCGGTGGAAGTGGCCCTGGAGGTTATGGACCAGCTGGAGGCTCCCTTGGTGGCCGACATCGCCACCGGCAGTGGAGCCATTGCGGTGGCGCTAGCCTATCATCAGCCGCGGGCGCGGGTGTGGGCCACCGACATCTCCCCGGAGGCGCTGGCCGTGGCCCAAGATAATGCCCGGCAGAACGGTGTCAGTCAGCGGATTACCTTCCTCCAGGGCGCCTGGGGGGCCCCGCTGCGAGAACACGGGCTTACCTTTAATTGCATCGTTTCCAACCCACCCTATATAGCCAGCCAGGAGATAGATGAGTTGGCCATAGAAGTGCAAAAGGAACCCCGCCTTGCCCTGGACGGGGGCCCCGACGGGCTCGATTGTTATCGAGCCCTGGTGCCCCAGGCCTGGGATCTGTTGCGCCCCGGCGGTTACCTGATATTAGAAGTGGGGATGGGCCAAGCCCCAGCAGTGGCCGCCCTATTGGAGCAGCACCGGTTTACCCATGTTAGTACCCGTCGCGATTTAGCCGGTATTGAACGTGTTGTTAATGGAAGAAAAGATTAAAAGGGCCGCCACCGGCGACCCTCTACATAGTCTTTTCATCGCATCTACAATCTTTCGTAGGGGCGCCCCGTTGGTGCGCCCGTTGGCTGTGTACCGCACCTTCGATATTTCGTAGGGGCGCCGCGGTGCTGCGCCCGCTAGTCTAACCTGCATAAAATGCAGCTTCGGTGCGCTGCTTGATGTGCTCTCGCAACATCTTACGATGTTGCTTTCGCACCCGTTGAGGAAATGTATTGCTGGCGCAATACATTGGCTGCGCCCGTTGTGCTTTCTTCCTGATTGCGGGTTATACCTCAATCGGAGGAATCGGCTAACTGCGAAGGAACATCCCTGCGGGCCGACCATCGGGCGGCCCCTACACATATTTCGTAATTGGCGTAATGCGGATCTCGCCCTTGCGGGCCGATCACCGATCGGCCCCTACGAATGTCCCCAGGTTGCGGTTTATACCGTCATTGAGTGGTATCGATGGGTTACGGGACACAACCAACAAGGCCAATCTACGTACGACCTAGATAGACCTTCAAAAATGCAGGTCATGTACCGCATCTTTGCTATATCGTAGGGGCGCCCCGTTGGTGCGCCCGTTGTGCCTTCATCCTGATTGCGGGTTATACCTCAATCGGGGGAATCGGCTAACTGCGAAGGAACATCCTTGCGGGCCGACCATCGGGCGGCCCCTACACATATTTCGAAATTGGTGTAATGCGGATCTCGCCCTTGCGGGCCGATCACCGATCGGCCCCTACGATTGTCCCCAGGTTGCGGTTTATACCGTCATTGAGTGGTACCTATGGGTTGTGGGACACAACCAACAAGGTCAATCTACGTACGACCCAGATAGACCTTCAAAAACGCAGGTCGTGCGCCCTTGAAATCTTTTACCTGCATTACGGTTCCACCAAATCCGCCTTCACTACCAGTCGCTTGCTGCTGTCGGTGCCGATGGCGACTCGTATCCGCTCCATGTGGGGGGCACCCCCTCTACTTGCGTTTCCTGCTCAACCATAGACCGCCCAAGGTCAAGATGATTCCGAGCGCTAGAACCACATCGGTAGCGGTGGTTTTTGGTAAGGCGCTAATTCCCGGCCCTTCCGGCTCCGACTCAGAAGGCTCCTCCGGCGTGCCCGGTTCACTCGGTTCGGTAGGTTCGCTTGGCTTTTCCGGATCAACCGGCTCACCGGGATCGGTGGGTTCACCCGGATCTACGGGCTCTTCCGGGACCTCCTCTTCGGGTATTTCTGGGTCAACGGGCACCTCCGGCTCCTCTGGCCCTTCGGGCTCCGTCGGCTCTTCTGGTTCGGTTGGCTCCTCTGGACCTGGTGGCTCCAGTGCTTCATAGCGGTTGACGATAGTGATTACATATTGACTCCCGGCCTGGATTGTTATCTCGCCGTCGTAGCTCATCTCTTCAAAGTAGTAACCCGGGGGCATATCAACTTCTACAACTTTATAGGTGCCGGGCTCCAGCTCCCCTTGCCACGACTTATTGACGCTTATGTAAATAGGTCCTTTCGGTTGGGTAAGTCCAGGGTTCTGGGGGATAATGGCGACTTCAAACTTGTCATTGAGGTTACCGCCCCCCTCTATCCGCTTCTGGATGGTAAGGCGCCCAGTAGAAGGTTGGGGCGGGGATTGGCCTAGCACCAGAATGGCAACTGCACCCTCGGTTTGGGTGGCACCATTAGAGACAAAGTAGGTGAAACCGTCTCCCCCTGTAAATCCTCGTTTAGGGGTGTAGGTGGCCACATTACCTGCCAGAGAAATTCTCCCGTTGCTGGGGTGCTTGTCAATCGTATAGGTTAGCGGATTACCGCTCAGATTGTAACAAACCTCCAGCAAGTCTATAGGTGTAGATTTATTCGCATCAACTATTACGATCAGGTGTTTAGTCTTAAGCCTTCCGGTAGCGTTGACTACCGTCCCACCCATCATGGTGAGTGCCATGACTAGCACCAGTAGAATCCTTAGCAGGTGTGGGCATTGTCTGCCTTTCATAGGCATCACCTTCCTAATAAATTGCCAGCCGTAAGGCGATGGTGGTATAGAATATGCGATTATGTTGAGTTCAGTACTGAGAAACACATTTTTATGAGCGATCGGCAGCAATTAACCAGGTTAAATATTTCCCAGTAACTATTGACAGCGGCTAAGGGGGCGGGGTATTATAATTCCGAGTGAACCACTCGGATATAATCGAGGGTCCAGCCGGACCTATTCAAAACATAAAAGTTCCCATCTGATTTTTGCGTATAATCCTGAGTGATTTACTCAGAATAAGGTGGAGAAATGGGGGTATGGTATGCGGTTATCTACGAGAGGCCAATATGCGGTACGGGCCATGTTGGTGTTGGCCATCCGTCAGGCCGAAGCCCCTATTGCACTTAGGCGAATTTCTGAGCTGGAAGACATCTCGGCCCAATATTTAGAACAGATTTTTGTAGACTTACGGAAAGCCAAGTTGGTGGAAGGTGTGCGTGGCGCTAACGGCGGGTATAGGCTAGCCCGACCGGCGGACCAAATTACGGCTGGCGACATTTTGCGGGCTGTAGAAGGCCCGATTGCGCCGGTGGAATGTGTGCGCCATAGCGATCCGGAAGCCTGCGAAAGAGCTAATATTTGTATCACCCGCGAACTGTGGAAGCGTTTGCGGGATAGTATGTAGGCAGTACTCGACACAACCACCTTGGCTGATATGGCTGCTGGCAAGATTTCCACAGAAGAAACTGAGGAGGTTTAAGGGAATGCGTTCAGTTTATCTTGATCATGCGGCAACGACGCCGGTCCACCCGGAAGTTATCGCAGCCATGTTGCCCTATTTTAATCCTACCTTTGGCAATGCCTCCAGCGTACATGGATTCGGACGCCAGGGGCGCATGGCCATCGATAACGCCCGCGACACATTAGCAAAAGCCCTCGGTGCCCAGGCCAATGAGATCTATTTTACCAGCGGTGGTACCGAGTCGGATAATATAGCCCTCAGAGGTGTGGCGGCAGCCATGGCCGACAAGGGGCGGCATATCATCACCACCAGTATCGAGCATCATGCCATTCTGGACACTTGCGCCCACCTGGCCAAGCAGGGCTTTGAAATTACTTATCTGCCGGTGGATGCCGACGGTTTAGTCGATCCGGAGGATGTGAAGGCGGCTATCCGCCCCGACACCATACTCATCAGCATTGGCCATGCCAATAACGAAATGGGAGCCATCCAGCCGCTGGCCGAAATCGGGGCCATTGCCAAGGAGCATGGGGTTTACCTGCATACGGACGCGGTGCAATCTTTCGGTACGCTGCCCATTGATGTGAACGAATTACAGGTGGATTTACTATCCCTATCGGGGCATAAGATTTATGGTCCCAAGGGAATCGGTGCTCTCTACGTGCGCCGTGGTACCCGGGTGCGCCCCATCATGTTTGGCGGCGGGCAGGAGCGTAAACTTCGCCCCGGCACCGAGAATGTGGCCGGCATCGTCGGTTTAGCCAAAGCGGTAGAGTTGGCTATGGCCGAGCGGGAGGAGCGGGTGAAGGAGATGACCCGCCTGCGCGACAAGCTGATCGACGGCCTGTTGGCGGTGCCCCATGTGACCCTTAATGGTCATCGGGAAAAGCGGCTGCCCGGCAATGTAAATATTAGCGTTAAGTATGTGGAAGGCGAGTCGTTAATTTTAAGCCTAGATCTGCGGGGGATTGCCGTTTCGTCTGGCTCGGCCTGCACTTCCGGTTCCTTAGAACCTTCCCACGTGCTGATCGCTATGGGACTCGATCATCTGCAGGCCCACGGTAGTTTACGCCTCACTTTGGGGCGCGACACGACAGATGAAGATATAGATTATGTTCTAGAAGTTTTCCCGGAGGTAGTTGAGCGCTTGCGGTCCATGTCACCGCTGTACAACCGTTTGGAGAGGGAGGAGGAAAAATAAATGAGCGCTTCTTTATACAGCCAAAAAGTAATCGACCACTTTTCTAACCCCCGCAATGTGGGTACTCTGGATAATGCGGATGGAGTAGGCGAAGTAGGCAACATCACCTGTGGTGATATAATGCGTATTTACATTAAGGTAGATAAGGATGGGGACACGGAGCGCATTGGCGATATTCGTTTCCAGACCTTCGGTTGCGATGCCGCCGTGGCCACCTCCAGCATTATAACCGAGATGGTTAAGGGGATGACTCTCGAGGAGTCGATGAACATCACCAACAAGGATGTGGCCGAAGCCCTAGACGGACTGCCACCGGTTAAGATGCATTGCTCTAACCTGGCCGCCGATGCTTTGAAGGCTGCCATTAATGATTATCGCCAACGTCAAAATAGCAAAGAGTAAGAAAGAGGGCGCACCCGACGGTGCGCCCTTACAAGTCTCCGCTAGCTTAGGTGTAGTCTATACCGATGCTTTGTAGGCACCGGTTATAAGTATAACACCCCTAGCGGCGACTCTATTCCTATTATGGCTGGTGTTGCCCTAGTTATTCTGGTATTTTTTATGAAGGTGCAAACCGGGTTCTCCCTGGACCTTCAAGGCGGGCCGACCACCGGGCGGCCCCTACAGATGGCCCGGAACGGTAGGTGTGTCTGCATTTTGAAACATTCATATAGGGGCGCCCCGATGGCGCGCCCGTTGAATTTTGCCTACACCTGGCAGGTGCCGCCTGTGAGCTGCTTAATGTTCCAATACACGTTTTGCGAGGCGCTAGGGTAACCTTTGTGAATAACTTTCGTATAAACTAGTAAGCGACAAAGAAAAGGGGGGCGTGCAGATGTCTTACTCGGAAGAGCGCGAATTACGGGAAGCCATACAAGCCGGGCGAGAGGTGCGTTATCATCTGGACGGCGTCAGTAAAGCCCTCAACTCGGCTTCCAACTGGGGCCTCTGGGATATGTTTGGCGGCGGTCTGTTTGTCACCTGGGCCAAGCATTCCCGCTTGAATGATGCAAAGCAGCAGATCCGCAAGGCCCAGGATGCCTGTCGTACCTTTGCCCGGGAACTTAGGGATGTGCAAATGCATCTGGACATAAATTTAGAGATGGATGGTTTTCTTAAGTTTGCCGACTACTTCTTTGATGGTTTTTTGGCCGACATTATGGTACAGTCGCGTATCAATTCCATGCGCGACGATGTTAACCGCCAACGGGCCTATATTGAAAGTACGCTGTGGAGGTTAGAGGATAGGCTGCGGCAGATACGGAATAATACCCAATGATAGACAGGGACCTGTGTGGGTTGAGCCAACGAATATCTATTTTTTTGGCTTATGTACGCATCCTTGATATTTCGTAGGGGCGCTGCGGTGCAGCGCCCGCTGAGCCTTAGACTAAGGTTGTGCCTATAAATTAGGAAAAACTACAGACTACAGGTGTGGAATTATTCGGGCCGACCAACGGGCGGCCCCTACGGATATCTCTAAGATTCAGGTTTTGCACGACATCTTTGCTGTACATATGAATCGCGGGGTAAACCGACGAGCCGATCACCGAGCGGCCCCTACGAATTCTCCAGGTCGCAGGATGAACCACTATTAAGAGATACCTGTGACTTGCGGTAGATGGCCTACGTGTCCCCTACGGATATATTGCAGCCATGCGCCGCACCCGGCCCAGGCATTGGATGGCAATGCCTGGGCCTTTTATTACGGCACCAACCTTTGCCTATCCCTGGGGAACAGGGTGGCTTGGCGCACGTTGGGCAGCTCCAGCATGCGGGCCGTTAAGCGTTCCAGACCGATGGCAAAACCCCCATGGGGTGGTGCCCCATGGGTAAAGGCCTGGAGGTAAAATTGGTAGGCCTCCGCTTCCAAGCCCCGTTCCTCGAGGGCTCGCACCAATTCCTCTGGCCTATGGATGCGCAGGCCACCCGTGGTAATTTCCAAACCGCGGAACAACAGGTCGAAGGAGTGGGTCAGCTCCGGTGCCTGGCTATGCCGGCGGGCATAAAAGGGGCGCACCGCCGTCGGATAATCGGTTATGAATACCAAGGGGCCCCATTCTTGCTGTGCATACTGGCAAAGCAGCTTCTCCCCGGCCGGATCTAGGTTGCCCGGGGGCGATGGGTGGCCATATTCCCGCTCCAAGATATTCTGGGCTTCCGCCAGCTGCAGGCGGGGAATGGCCCCAATCTCTGGTAGGGTGGCCCCTAAAAGCTCCAGTTCGCGGGCGCACTCCTCCTTCACGGCAGTAAATATATGCTGTAACAGCTGGGTTTCTAAGTCCATGAGGGCCTCTATATCGTCTATGAAGCCCATCTCCAAGTCTAAGCTGGTGAATTCGTTGGTGTGGCGTGAGGTATCGTGGGATTCGGCCCGAAACACTGGGCCGACTTCGAAAACCCGCTCAAAGCCGGCGGCCACCAGCATTTGTTTGTAGAACTGGGGGCTTTGGGCCAGGTAGGCCGGTCGGTCGAAATATTGTACAGGAAATAATTCGGCGCCACCTTCGGTACCGGTGGCCACTATTTTGGGGGTCTGCACTTCTAAGAAGCCGGCCCTTCTTAAATAGGCCCGGAAGGCTTGCAAAGCAGTGGCTTTAACGCGGAAGATGGCCTGGTTGCGGCTGTGGCGCAGGCTTAAGACTCGGTGGTTGAAAACCTGCTCGTCGCCGGCCTTAATTTCCTCCTGGTGTAACTCAAAGGGTAAGGGAGCGGCGGTGGCTAGCACCTGCACTGCGTTGGCCTGTAGTTCGCACCCCTGCTGCGATTTGCCGGCTACTGCCTGCCCGCCGATGGCCACCACGCTCTCCAGAGGTGGAGCATTGAGGGCCAACTGGCCGCTGACTACCACCTGGGCCCAACCGCTGCGGTCGCGCACTATCCAGAAGGCCAAATGGCGTCCCACCTGGCGCACCTGCTGCAACCAACCGGCTAAACTCACTTCCTGCCCGATATGGGCAGCCAACTCGCTGCATAAAACTCTCCTTGTAAACAAAAATAGCACCTCCAAACAAAATACCCCTCTCTCGTACTTAGGGACGAGGAGGGGTTACCCGCGGTGCCACCCTAGTTGATGCCCCACGTCTGGAGCATCCGACTTTGCTTTCGCTAACGGGAAATCCCGGTCTGCTTAATTCACAGACAGCTCCTTCGGTGTCCTTCACTAGGTGGGTGCCCTAAGCTTTCACCGCCCTTAGGTCGCTGGTTGCCCCCAGGCTAGCTACTCTCCGAAGTCATTGCCAATTTGATTTATTATACTACATTTCTGTCAGATGTTTGTCAACTTAATTAAGAGCGATGGAGGCGGGTCCTTTGGGCTCCGCATCCGGTTCTTTGCCCAGCAGCAGATGGGCCACCCGATAAACATCGCCGGCCCCCATGGTGAGCAGCAAATCGCCCTTGCGCAAGCGGCGCCGCAGGTAGGCGGCCGCATTTCTTATGCTCCCTGCGTAGTAGGCCTGCGGGTGTCTCTTTTGCATCTGGTCGGCCAGGTGGGCCGAAGTGATGCCGGAAGTGTTTTGCTCCCGGGCCGCATAAATATCTACCAACAGTACCAGGTCGGCTTCGGCAAAGGCCTCGGCAAATTCCTCCAGCAGGGCTTCGGTGCGGGTATAGGTATGGGGTTGGAAGACGCTGATCAGGCGCTGGGGCGCGAAGGTACGGGCGGCGGCCAAGGTGGCCTTAATTTCGTTGGGATGGTGAGCGTAATCATCGTAGATAAGAGCTCCATGATAGGTGCCTTGTAGTTCAAAACGGCGGTGGGTACCCTGAAAATAGGCGAAGCTGCCCACGATATCTTCCATACTTAAGCCCACAATATGCCCGGTGGCTATCGCCGCCAGCGCATTTAAGATGTTATGTAAGCCAGGAACTCTTAACGATACTTTGGTCAACAGACGGCCTTTGTAGAGTACATCGAAGTTACTGCCGCCAGGAAGCAACCCGATATTCACCGCCTGCCAATCGGCTCCTTCATGGAGTCCATAGGTGACTACCTGGCACTTTAAACCTGGCAAAATATTGCGCACATTGGCATCATCGTTAAAAGCCACCAGGTGCCCGGAAGCAGGAATTAGTTGGGCGAAGCGGCGGAAAGCTTGCTTGACGCCCTCCAGGTTGCCGAAATAGTCTAGATGGTCTGCGTCGATATTGGTAATTACGCCAATACGGGGCTTTAGTAAGAGAAAGTTATCGTAATACTCGCAGGCCTCGGCCACCAGGTAACCACCGTTGCCAATTTTCACGTTGCCATGGATCGCTTCCAGGTCGCCCCCCACCAGCACGGTGGGCTCCAGCCGGGCGTGGGTCAACATAAGGCCGATCATGGCCGTTGTAGTAGTTTTTCCGTGGGAGCCGGCAACGGCAATACCGCATTTGGCTTCCGCCATTAAAGCCCCTAGCAGCTCGGCCCGAGTAAAGACGGGGATTTGGTTTTTGTGGGCTGCTACCAGTTCTACGTTATCCGGTGGTATGGCCGAGGTATAAACCACATATTTGGCCCCTTCTATGTGGGCCGCATTATGGCCTATATACACGGTGGCACCATGTTGAATGAGCTTATCTGTTTGGGCCGATTGTTTGAGATCGGAACCGGAAACTTGCCACCCGCGCTGCAGTAGAATCAGCGCCAGCGCGCTCATGCTGATGCCACCGATACCGATGAAGTGAATCCGCAACGGTTTACTCAGGTCTAAACGCTTAGGCATGGTTCTTAACCCCCCTCTGGTTAGGCATGAGTCGGATAAACCATTCTATGCCTGAGGTGCCCAGAGGGTGAAAAAGGGGTAAGTCCGGTCCGGTTGCGGCGATGGGCAAAATGCTGCAATGGAGAAATATTCGTAGGGGCCGCCCGTTGGTCGGCCCGCTGCGATGCACCTTTGGGAAACGTATGATACGTGGGTAAACCGCCCCAATGCGGGGATATGTGTAGGGGCCGCCCGTTGGTCGGCCCGTAAGGTTATTTTTCTACCGGTTCAGCCTGCATTGGCTCCTTGCCCAACAGCATATGAATGGTGCGATAAACATCACCGATACCCATGGTGATCACCATATCGCCGGGACCCAGCTCCTTGCTCAGGTATACGGCCGCATCCTGCAGGGAACCCACATAATGAACATTAGGATGGTGCTTTTTCATCAGGTCGGCCACCAAAGCAGAGGTGATGCCGAAGGTATCGACCTCTCGGGCCATAAACACATCGGTGATAACCACCATATCCGAATCACCGAAGGCGGTCAGATAATCGTCCAGCAGGTGTTTTGTACGAGTATAGGTCGAGGGTTGAAAAACGCTGATTATGCGCTTAGCATTAAACTGTTTGGCGGCGGCCAAGGTGGCTTTAATTTCATTGGGATGGTGGGCGTAGTCGTCATAGAGTTGGGCCCCGTTATATTCGCCCAGCAAGTCAAAGCGGCGATGGGTCCCCTCATACATCTCCAGGCCCTTGATACAGGTGGCCGCGTCTACTCCTACCAGGTGACCGACGGCAATGGCCGCCAGGGCATTTTTTACATGATGTTTACCCGGTATATGCAAAGTTACATGTCCCACCGGTTCACCCTGGTGTAAAATATCGCAGCTGCTGCCGCCCTTGTGTTCCTTGATATTGACAGCTCGCCATTCATTGCCCTCTTCTAGCCCAAAGGTGACAATGTTGCATTCCAGACCGGGGAGAATGTCCCGCACCTTGGGATCATCATGATAGACCACCAGGTTACCCGCGGCCGGCACCAGCTCTGCAAAACGCCGGAAGGAGCGCTTGATGTGTTCGATACCGCTGAAGTAATCATGATGGTCCGCTTCTATATTTAAGATCACACCTAAGCTGGGACGGAGGTCGAGGAAGGCATCGTAATACTCGCAGGCCTCGGCCACGAATAGATCGCCGCTGCCAATTTTCATTGTCCCCTGGATGGCATCCAGCTCGCCGCCCACCAAGATGGTGGCCTCCAGCCGAGCTGCCTCGAGTATGAGGCTGATCATGGAGGTGGTTGTGGTCTTGCCATGGGTACCACTGACGGCAATACCATATTTGGCCTCCACCATCAGGGCTCCCAACAATTGGCCGCGGGCATAAATGGGGATATTCAGCTCCCGCGCCCGTTGCAGTTCGGGATTTTCCGGTCGAATTGCCGGTGTATAAAATACAACTTGGGCCCCCTCCACATTACTTGCCTTGTGGTCATAATAAACGGTGGCCCCGGCTGCTTGTAGACGTTCAGTAATATGGGAGCGGCAGAGGTCGGAACCAGAGACTTGCCAGCCGCGCCGTAATAGCACTTCGGCTAAAGCACTCATGCTGATGCCGCCAACGCCGATAAAGTGGGCGTGTTTCGGTTGCTCTAAGTTTAGTTTGGAAGGCATATGAATTTCCTCCTATATATAGTAGCCTATTAGTTTTTTTACCGGATAATAGCTATAATATACGGAAAAACTTGGCTAAGGATTGGTAACCTTTCGCCGGTTGTTTTTATTCCTCTAACGGTTGCCCGATTCCTTCCCGCTGATAGCAAGAGCTATCCTTGGGACGGAGAAAATTGCTGCGGTTAACTCCTATAGTTTACTATTAAAAGTAAGGGCTGGCCAACGCGCCACTCAGGGAAATTAAACCAAGGGGAACACAGCTGTAATGAAACTTTCTATTGCTCAGGGCGTAATAGGTAATGGAGGGCGAAAGAGGGGGTGTGCCGATGCAGCAAAAGCGCCGAATTTTGGGCTTGATGTTTATATTATTGTTAGTGTTTGTTCGTCCACTGGCGACGGCGGCCGCACCAGAATTTCCACAGCCCCTGGGCTTGGTGAGCGACTTTGCCCAGGTGTTATCGGTGCAGGAAAGGGTAGAGATACAACTGATTGCCGAAAGGCTGTGGCAAAGCAATGGTGTGGAGTTAGCCAATGTTACCGTGACCGACACCAGTCCTTACGATACCGAAACCTATGCCTTCCGTCTCTTCAGGGCTTGGGGTATTGGCGAAGCCAAAGTCGACAATGGCTTGCTGGTGCTACTCAATATGGGAGAGCGGGAGATACGCATCGAGGTGGGAACGGGGCTGGAAGGCTACATCACCGATGCCAAAGCAGGGCGCATTCTAGATGCGGCCCTACCCCAATTGCAGGCCGGCCAATATGGCCAGGGGTTGTTAGTTATAGCCGAGCAGTTGGCTGAGGTGGTGGCCGAGGCCCCCGGCGAAGGCAAGGAACTGGG
>JAAYGE010000074.1 GCA_012727835.1 Bacillota bacterium | reverse complement strand
CGAGCCCGCAGTTCAGCAGCAGCTGTAGAGTCCTCGGGAGCTGGAAGTGTTGAATCTAATGGCTCAAGGATATAGCAATATGCGTATCGCTACCGAACTGTTTATCAGCGAAAAGACGGTAAAAAATCATGTCAGTAGTATCTTGCGTAAGTTGGATGTAAAGGATCGGACCCAGGCTGTTGTCCAGGCAGTAAAGCTTAATTTAGTTAGTATCAAATAAATTAGCACATTACGGGCCGTTTACATACTATATAGCACCCCCAATCTGTTGTGGAAGAGGTGGTGCTATGTTTTGGGTCACACTCGTCGGTGTGATTTTATTAGTGGCTTGGGTAGTATGGGTCTTATACATAGTTAATCCGGAACGACAGGTGGCGGTCAGCATAATGCTCAAGGTGGAGCAGGCCGAGGCTTGGCTAGATCCGTTCCTGCGCACGGCCTGCCATTTGTTTTCTCGGGTGGGTCATTTGCGTCTTTTAGAGATATGGGTTTTAGCCGTCGATGAGGGGAAAAACGAGCAGCAGATAGTAGAACGCTTACGAAGAACCCATCCGGCCCTCTATTTCCAAGCTGGGGTAAGCGATGTGGGTGACATTTTAGCCCGTGCCCGGGGGCAAGTTCTTTGGTACTTCGATATGGTCGAACATAATTCCCCCCTATCCACTTTGCAGGCTTTAGAGCAGTTGCTATTGCCATCAGGTCCTATGTCGCCTGGGTCTACGGTCCTAGAAAAAAGTCCTATATAAAATTTGGTAAATACAGCGTTTTGAGCCCCTTGTATCATTTGCCTCTGTCGAAATTTGTGTTAATATGTTGCCAGAAAGCAAACACCAGATGAACAACCCCAAATACCCCAAATTACCCAAGGTTAGGAGCAGTGCTATGGAATTGTGGCGGAAGCCCCCCAAGCTATTTTCGCAGCAACCTAGCAGCTCCTAGAAATTTCACCAGCCCTACTTACAGCCCACAAGTAGGGCTCTTTTTTTTGCCCTACCGGCGATGCTTATCGGTTAGAAGCAGGAGTTTGCCCTACCCACGTTTAACAAATGATTGATGGGGCGGGGTAACCGCCTCACCTATTATGAGGGTAAAGGAGGTGGTGGCGATGGACCAGCTGGTAGGCAGCGTGGAGCGTATCACTTTCCGTAACGAAGAAAATTTTTACTCGGTGGTACGTCTGCGTTGTAAGGAAGAACCGGACTTGGTAACAGCTGTGGGCATCTTTCCCCAACTGGCGGTGGGGGAAAGGTTGCAAATGCAAGGGGAATGGACAACGCACCCCCAATATGGGCGGCAGTTTAAAGTAGAGAGTTACTTAGCCCTTGCTCCCGCCACCCTGACTGGAATAGAAAAATATCTGGGCTCCGGCTTAATAAAAGGGGTGGGTCCCGTCACCGCCAAACGCATTGTAGAGCATTTTGGCTTGGATACCCTGCAAGTCTTAGAGGAGCAACCAGAACGTTTAACGGAAGTGCCCAATTTGGGGCCGGCCAAAGCGGCAGCCATCGCTACGTCCTTCGCTGAACAGAGTGAAATTCGCGATATGATGATTTACCTACAAGGCTATGGGGTGCAGCCCGGGTATGCCGCCCGCATCTATCGCCATTACGGTAGCGAAGCCCGACAGGTAATTGAGGAAAATCCCTATCGGTTGGCCGATGAGGTCTTCGGCATCGGCTTTAAAACCGCCGACAAATTGGCCCAAGCCCTGGGGTTAGCACCTGAATCTCAGGAGCGGCTGATCGCCGGTATTAAATACGCGCTGGGCCAGTTGGCCGATGAGGGGCACACCTCTTATCCGCTGGATGAATTCTTACAAAAGGCGGCGGAGGTTTTAGAGGTGGATAGGGAGCGGCTACCGCCGGCCTGCACCGCTCTGCAGCAGCAAAAGGAAATTTTCCTGGTGGAAGTGGAAGGGCAAAAGATGATTTATCTGGCTCCCTTTTATTATGCAGAGCAGGGAGTGGCCCAGCAGTTAGTCCAATTGGCCCAACAACCGAGGCAACTGGAACTGGATCTAGGACTGGAGCAAGAACTGGCGGTGCTAGAACAGGAGCAGCGTTTGCGTTTGGCCCCCGAGCAGCGGCAGGCCCTGGTTGCCGCCCTGCAGAACGGAGTAACGGTAATTACCGGTGGCCCTGGTACCGGTAAAACCACCATCGTGCGGTCCCTATTGCAATTGATGAATGATCGCCAGCGCCGCGTCCTGTTGGCAGCTCCTACCGGGCGGGCTGCTAAGCGCATGTCCGAAACCACCGGCGTCGAAGCTAAGACGATTCATCGGCTGTTAGAATACATCTTTGTGGAAGGGCAGGGCATGGTCTTTGGCCGCAACGAAGATAACCCCTTGGAGGCCGATGTGGTCATCCTAGACGAAGCCTCTATGATCGATATTCTGCTCATGTATCATTTTCTCAAAGCCATTCCCACCGGATGCCAGTTGGTTTTGGTGGGCGATATCGACCAGCTGCCCTCGGTAGGGCCGGGCAACGTATTACGCGACATTATCGCCTCCCAGGCCATACCTACAGTGCGTCTTAAGACCATTTTCCGGCAGGCGGGGCAAAGCATGATTGTAGTCAACGCCCACCGGGATAAAGAAGGTGAGTTCCCCTATCTTAACGTCAAGGGGAAAGACTTTTTCTTTATCGAGGAGCAGGAACCCCTAGAAATTTTAAATACCATTGTCGATCTTTGTCGCCGACGTCTACCTGGCGCCTATGGCTATCATCCCTTAGAAGATATTCAAGTGCTCACTCCTATGCGCCGCACTCCCATCGGTGTAGAAAACTTGAATGTGGAATTGCAGCGCAGTTTAAATCCCCGCTCCCCGCAGAAAGCGGAAGTGAAGCAGGGTTTTCAGCATTTTCGTATCGGCGACAAGGTGATGCAGATTCGCAACAACTATAAAAAACAGGTTTTCAACGGGGATATTGGGCGGATTCAGACCATCGATTTGGAGGAGCGGGAAGTGGCCGTCGTCTATCCGGAAGGTCGTTATGAACGCCTGGTAGTTTACGATTTCTCCGAGTTAGATGAGTTGACTTTGGCCTATGCTATTTCGGTGCACAAGAGCCAGGGTAGTGAGTATCCGGTTATCGTAATGCCCATTTCCACCCAGCACTACATTATGTTGCAACGTAACCTGCTCTACACGGCCATTACCCGCGCCCGCCGTCAAGTGGTCCTAGTGGGTACCAAAAAGGCCATTGCTCTTTCAGTGAAGAACAACCAGGTAGAAAAGCGCCACACCCTGTTGGAATGGCGCCTGCGCAATGCTTTATCATGATCTTCCTGCGGAGCAAGCTCTTTATGACACAAGCGTCTGCATATGTTGCGAGATGGGGTTATATAGCTACATACAATATGTTCTATTAGGGTACTGAGCATTCGGGCCGACCACCGGGCGGCCTCAACGGATTTTCCTCAGGTAGCAGGTTGCATTTTTGCTGGCGTACCTGCAAATCGTGGGAAACACCCTGGCGGGTCTGGGCATTCCGTTTGTTGCTGAACTATCGCGGAGGTGTCTGCATGCACTGCCTCTCCTTTTGGGTATATAAACTGGAAAATGCTAACCGGCGGCTGCGCTATTACCTAACTCCCCACCCGGGGCTGGATGCCTTCTACTGGCAACAGCAGGGGGGAGGGAAGGTGTATGTGCTCAGCCCTTCTTTGCCTTTAGCCCAAGCTGAAGCCTTGTGCATGGAGCTGCAAAGGGCCAGCGGTAACCCTCGCCGAGAAAGCCAGCTGTTGAAGCAGGCCTGGCAGGCGGTGGGGCAAGCGGTGGCAATTAGCGACCAGCCGGTGGAACCAATTACCAACTGGCAGGGACAGGTGGAGGCGGCCCATCTGCATCGTGCTCTAGCCGGTCGCATTTTGCTTTTGTCGGAAGTGGAACAGGCCGTGGCAGCCGCCCGTCTATTTTTATCCTACCCGCTGCCCGACTTGCTTCACTACCTCTATCTGGAAGGAAAAGTGCAGTGCCGACCGGCCGTTGCCCATGAACCGAAGCGCCACTGTTTACGCTGTGGCAGTGATGACCTACAACCTACCACCTGTCTAGAATGTGGCACCAGCCAGGTCTGGTCTTGCCAAACCTGTGGTTTTATGGGACAGGCCCGCTCGTGTACACCCCTCTATGCCTGTGCTGGTTTGTCCCAGGCCCAGCCAAGGCAAGCCCCCCTTAATTTGCCCAGCCCACTGACGGCTGCCCAGCAGACGGCGGCTCAAGAGCTGCAACAATTCTTGCGGCAGCAGCGGCATAAAACCTGCCTCTTTTGGGCCGTATGTGGCGCCGGCAAAACCGAGGCTGCTTTGCCGGCGGTGCAACAGGTGCTGGCCGCCGGAGGCCGGGTGCTGTGGGCTTGCCCCCGCCGCGATTTAGTCACCGAATTGGCGCCCCGCCTGCAGGCCGCCCTCCCCGAAATAGAAATGGCGGCTCTCCATGGCCAGGTACGGGAGCGCTACACCCAGGTCCCTTTAGTTATTGCTACCACCCACCAAGCTTTACGCCTCTTCGCCGCTTTTGATTTAGTTATCTTAGATGAAGTGGATGCCTTCCCCTATGCGGATAATCCGGTGCTCGAGCTGGCCGTGCTAAGGGCCCTGCGCCCCGACGGTAAACTTATTTACCTGACGGCTACGCCCTCAGCCCAGCTCTTGCAGCAGGTGCAACGGGGACAGATGGAGCAAGTATTATTGCCACTGCGTTGGCACGGTCACCCGCCGCCCGAGCCGGCCATTCACATCTTACGTTTGCCTCGCGCCGAGCAAGAACCCTGGCCGGTTCCCAAATTACTTGACCGCCTGCTGACCGATAGTTTGGAGCGGGATTTATGTCAGGTATTAATCTATGTGCCCAGCGTGCAGCTGGCCGAGCAGGTGGGGCGGGGACTCCAGCACCACTACGCCCAGCAGGGCATGCCCGACTGGGTAGAATATATCCACGCTGCCGACGGCCAGCGGGATGTAAAACGGGCCCGCTTCTTCGCCGGCGAGTTTCCTATCTTAGTGACAACTACCCTGCTGGAGCGGGGTATCACTCTGCCTCGGGTTAACGTGTTCGTCCTCTATGCCGACCGGTCGCAAATATTCTCGGAAGCAGTATTAATGCAGATAGCCGGTCGCGCCGGACGGGCCGCCGATTACCCCCAGGGGCAGGTATATTTTCTAGCCGAACGGCGTAGCCGGGAGATGGTTGTGGCCAGAAGGCGGATTCAATCGCTCAATAGGGCTGCCCGGCAGATAGCCGCAACTGTACAAAAGGAGGAAAAATAGCATGTGGAAAGTGGATCTCAATTGTGACATGGGAGAAGCCTTTGGGGGCTATACCATAGCCCCCGACGAGCAAATTATGCCCCTGATCACCTCTGCCAACATCGCCTGTGGCTGGCATGCGGGTGATCCGCACGTCATGCGCCGTAGTGTGGAACTGGCTCTGGAGCATGGCGTGGCTATTGGGGCCCATCCGGGCCACCCTGACCTGATGGGCTTTGGCCGTCGCAATATGAGCATTAGCCCGGCCGAATTAAAAGATTACGTCACCTATCAAATCGGCGCCCTAGCCGCCTTCGTGCGTGCCGCCGGCGGCCGGTTGCAGCATGTGCAAGCCCACGGGGCCATGTATAATCAGGCGGCTGCCGATGCGGGTTTGGCCCGGGCCTTCGCCGAGGCTGTAGCCGCCTACGATGATTCCCTAATCGTGGTGGGGTTAGCCAATTCCCATCTCTTAAGCGAAGCTAAGAAACTAGGGCTGGCCGTGGCCAGCGAGGTCTTCGCCGACCGGGGTTATCTGCCTACTGGAGCGCTGGTGCCCAGGAGCCAGCCCGGTGCTGTATTGCACGATCCGGAAGTGGTGGCGGCCCGTGTGCTGCAGATGGTGAAAGAAGGACGGGTGGAGGCCAACGACGGCAGCCTTGTAGAGCTTAAGGCCGACACCATTTGTGTGCATGGCGATACCCCCGAATCGTTGGCACATCTGCGAGCCCTCCGTCGTACCCTGGAGGAAGCCGGGATAGAAATTGCCAGTGTAAGCAGGTGAGAAAGATGGCTAAACCGACGATTTTACCGGTAGGCGATGGGGCGATTTTGGTGGAATTCGGGCGCAGTATCGATCCGGAAATTCAAGCCCGAGTCAGCGCTTTAGATGAAATTCTGAAACTCTTCCCCCATCCGGCGATTGTGGAGTGGGTGCCCACCTATCGCTCCCTGTTGGTCCATTATGACCCGTTACAGGTAAGCTATGAAGAATTGGCTGCCAGGCTGGAGAATTGGTGCCAAGAATCGGTGGCTCAGCAGGCGGTGGAACGTCGCCAGGTTACCATTCCGGTGCTCTATGGGGGCGAAATGGGGCCCGATTTGGAGAATGTGGCCGCCCACAACAACCTAACGCCGGAAGCAGTGATTGAATTACACCAGACTAATAGTTACCTGGTTTATATGCTGGGATTTATGCCCGGTTTCCCCTATTTGGGTGGGCTCGATGCGCGCTTGGCCACACCCCGCCTAGCCACGCCGCGTACCCGGGTGCCGGCTGGCTCGGTGGGTATTGCCGACCGCCAAACCGGTATTTACCCGCTGGATAGCCCCGGTGGGTGGCAGATCATCGGTCGTACTCCTCTTAAACTGTTTGATCCTACCCGTCGGCAGCCCTTTCTTTTAGCCGCCGGCGATGAATTGCGCTTCCAAGCCATTACCCAAGAAGAATTTGAGGCTCTTGCTGCCGAACAGGAGGCGGTGGAGGTCGAAGCCGCTTCTGATCAGGCTCCATCACAAGGGGATTCCCGGATACTCCCGGCGGTGCACGTGCTTAACCCGGGCTTATTTACCACCGTGCAAGATTTAGGCCGCCGAGGTTGGCAGCGTTTTGGCGTGCCGGTGGCCGGGGTCTTCGACCCGTTAGTCGCCCGGGTAGCCAATTGGTTGGTGGGCAATAGAGATGAAGCGGCCCTTTTGGAAATTACCTACGCAGGGCCCACGCTAGTAACCGATATACCGCTGCTGGTGGCCATAACCGGCGGCCAGATAGAGGCAACTTTAGCTGGTGAGCCGGTGCCGCTATGGCAGTCTTTCCTCTGGCAACCGGGCCAGGAACTGATAATAGGTAGCCTAAGCCATGGGGCCCGGGCCTATCTGGCGGTGCAGGGCGGCTGGCAGGTGCCACCTGTAATGGGTAGCCGTTCCACCTATGGGCGGGCCGCCATCGGCGGTATGGAGGGGCGGCAGCTCAAGGCTGGTGATCGTTTGCCCGTGTTAGCCGACCAGCCGATGGGGTCTATGCGGCGGTTGCCCCAGGCCTTTTGGCCCCTGCCCAGCCAAGAGATTGTGTTGCGGTTTGTTCCCGGTCCTCAAACCGACCACTTTGCCGCCGATGCGGTGGAACAGCTCTGCGCCCACAGCTACACCGTGGCGCAAGCCTCCGATCGCATGGGCATTCGCCTGCAGGGCGCGGCCATCGAGCCGCTGCAGCCCGATATCGTCTCCGATGCCATCGCCCTCGGTTCTATTCAAATCCCCCGCGATGGGCAGCCCATCGTCATGGGGCCCGATCGGCAGACCACCGGTGGCTACCCGAAAATCGGGACGGTTATTTCAGTCGATGTGAGGAAGCTGGCGCAGGCCCGTCCAGGAGACAAGGTTCGTTTTGAAGCCGTCACGATAGCGGCAGCGCAGCAAATAGTGGCAGAACAGGCAGCAAACCTACAGAAATTGCGCCAACTGGTCGATAAGGAAATTGAGGGGCAGGAATACCGGATAACGGTAGGGCAGAACGTCGTCTATACCTTCGTGGAGCCCGAATAGTGGCTGGCCGGGAGGGGGGAATCAGTTGCGCTACCGCCTACGTCAATTGTGGCATAGTTGTCTTGACCTGCTGTTTCCACCGCCACCCCGCTGCTTCTTTTGCCAACGGCCCCTTTCCGGGCAGAGCCAAATTTGGCTGGCCTGCTTGCAGAGCATTTCCCATGCGGAGGGGCCCCTCTGTCGTCGCTGCGGACGCCCCCTTCCAGCCCAGGCCCCCTGTACCCAGTGTATGGGAAAGAACTGGGCCTTCAGCCAGGCCCGGAGTGTGGGGCCCTATGCGGGCCAGCTGCGGTTGGCAGTACATCGGCTTAAATTTCACAACCGAAAGGACAGTTCCCGCCTGCTGGCACGGCTTATGTTTCAATCTATCGAGGCCAGCTGGTGGTCCGAAGTGCATGCCCTGGTGCCGGTGCCCTTGCACAGCGAGCGAATGCGTCAACGGGGTTATAACCAGGCCCAATTGCTGGCCTATGAACTAAGCATTCTTAGTGGGCGGCCTATGTTGCAGCTGTTGGAGCGCATATTACCCACGCCGGCCCAAACCGGGTTGAGTCAAAGGCAGCGTCGCTTGAACATGCGGGGCGCCTTCCGGGTGGTTGCCGAAAGGCAACAGGAGCTGCAAGGCAAATGCCTGCTTTTAGTAGATGACGTGTTGACCACCGGCAGTACCCTGGATGCTTGCGCCCGTGCCCTACGCCAGGCCGGTTGTAGAGAAGTGCGGGCGGTGACCGTGGCCATTACCGATCTAGAAGACTGAGAGGGAGGGAGAGCGGGATGAGCTTGAATGTGGACAACTGTCCCCGCTGTGGTCGTATTTATGCCAGAAACCTAAGAAAACTATGTCCCGATTGTATAAAAGAAGAGGAAGAGCAGTATCAGGTTGTTTATCGTTATCTCCGCGATAACCCCAAGTCTACGGTACAGCAAGTGAGTGCCAATACGGGTGTGCCAGAGGAGCGCATCCTATCCTTTTTGCGGCAAGACCGTCTTATGGTTTCCGAATGGACCCAGCTTACTTACCCTTGTGAACGCTGTGGCGCAGAAATTAAAAGAGGCCGCTTCTGCCAGAGTTGTACTAAGGAGATGCAAAAATCCTTTGACGAAGTAGCCCGTAGCCTGAAGCCCGATACCAAGGAGGGTGGTCGCTACCATCTAGATAACCGCCTTTCCCGCAAAAAGTAAATTCTGACTAGTACTTTAGGTCCATTTTTCCTTAGTGAATTAATTTTAACTAGACACACAAAGACTCTATGCGGTAACATATGGCTTGTG
>JAAYGE010000073.1 GCA_012727835.1 Bacillota bacterium | reverse complement strand
GACCATCCCCCTATTTGTTGTGTCCAAAAACAGCTCTGGTACTAAGAAACTGCCGAATAACAGGCAGTTTTTGCCTACCAGAACAGAAAACAGGGCGCGTTGCGCCACGTTTACAAGAAACGTTTTGCGACACGCCCTTTTAAATACCTGTTATTTAACCAGCGCTTGTAAGGTAGGAGCTAATATATCATACAAATCACCCAGCTCCTCATCGGTTTGCAAATGAACTAACACTTTATTGGCCACTTGGCTCAAACTACTGGTCGGCCAATGTTTGATGCCTAAAGGATTCTTAGAGCGGGCGGCCTGAGGGCTTCTTTCAAAAACCGCCAGGTGGCCTATGAGTACCAGTTGGAAATAGATGACTAACCGTCGCAGTTGGACTAGGGTGATCCTTTCCGCTTCCGACTCCAAATCCTGCTGCAACTTATCTAGGTAGACCGTCAGTAGGTCCTCTTCCTGCTGGGCCGTTAGCCCCAAAGCCGGGTCACAAATTAACTCCACCAGGTCTAAAGCCGATAGATCCCGCCTAAGTCCTCCCCAGAGGCAACTACGCACCCGGCCGTCGTGAACGAAAAAGCCTCGGGGCGAAGCATTAGCCAAACGTAATCCCTTTTCCAGATTGGCAATAGCACATATGGGGTCGGCCGCCGCCTGCGCCTGCTGGATGGTGGTAGCGGCCAGCTCCAATCCATTTTCCAGGGCAGCGCCGATTGATTCTCGCATTGACGTTGCACTAAGGCTAGGGCCGGGTGGTAATAGGGCGGCCAGATCTTCTCCTCGGATATGCAAAAGGGCCAGTTCTTCCGCCAACTGGACTAACAAACTCCGCCTTGACGCCTCATCAAGTTCTTGCCATAAATCATCAAAACGCTGTTGGCCGACCGGTTCGGTAATTGTAATCAACCGCTGTTCATCATGGGCAATCAAGCGAGGAAAAATATCGCAATAAAGCGATAGCATCCGTAAATGCTCCACCTCTTGATTTACCTCCGCCACTTTTGCGGCCGTTATCTTCTCTTCCATGGTCAAATCCTTATAGGGGTCTTCCGGCACACCTACTTGGAAGGTGCTCTGCAGTTGGGATGCCATGCTCTGCAAAATGTTCGGATCTTCATTGCCCGGCCGATTCCGTCGCTCCCTCTCCTTCTGGAGTTCTTCTAAAGGATATACAATCTGCGCCAACACCGACCGTTTACTGGCATCGGCAAACTCGGCCTCGATGTGATAATAAGCTCTATCCTCGGGCGCATCGGCGGGTCGATCCAAGGGCAATTTGCTGGTCTGCAACTGCACCGGTCCTCGCCCCTGCTGGTCCTTTAAGAAACGCGCTAAATACTTCCGGTTAAGACGCAAATCGCCGGGATGATTAATGCGCCAGACCAATAAAACGATAACAATCAGCAAGATGACATAAAATAGTATCATTTTACCCTCCGTCCAACTGGGAGCAAAAGCCTACCCCATTTCTCGCTACCTTAGTAGACAAGTACTACTTCTGCAAAAGTCCCATTTTCTCCTGCCGACCTAAGAAGGGTAAGGCGATCACACTAAAAACGTTAGCAAAAACCGACTAGCGCCAGCCAAAACAGCAAATAGGGTAGCCCCCATTACTAAAGCCCTTAAGCCTCTAGCTCCCAATCTTTGCAGATTAACGCCTAAACCCATGGCCACCATGGCGGCCGTGATAAAGGTTTTGCTTAAAGCTTTAAGGTCCACCGCTAGACCACCAAAGCTTATAATTCTAGGCAATATTTCCCAAGTAGCCAGCAGGCCAACAGTGACGAAACCGATTACCTCCGGCGGCAACCAACGCTTTCTAGAGGGACCACCTGCTACTTGGCCCGCATAGCGCCAGTTGAGAAATATGGCCACCGGTGCCAGCATAACCACCCGCCCCATCTTAACGAGGGTGCCAATTTCACCACTTACTTCACCATAGGCAAAGGCGGCTGCTACCGCATGGGCTACCCCCTGCAAGGAGACCCCTGCCCAGATGCCGTAAGTCACCTGTTCCATGTTCATCAGGCGTCCGAGAAATGGGAATAGTACCACACCGGCAGCCCCCAGCAAACTGATGGCCGCAATGGCCATAGCCATATCTTCCTTCTCTGGTTGCACAATCGGCTCCACGGCAGCCACCGCCGAAGCTCCACAAACAGAAGAGCCAACACCTAATAAGACGGCAAGCTTATCATTGATTTTAAAAATACGGCCCAAAAGTTGAGCTGCAATCAAGCCTAGGGCTACGGTAGCGACAATAAGAAAAATAATTCGGCCACCTAGGCGCCAAATGAGGGCAAAATTTAGTTCAATTCCTAGTAGAATGATACCCCACTGGAGAATACGTTTCTCCGTAAATTTCACACCGGGCCCTACAGCAGCAGGCAGCTGAAATACATTATTAATGAGAATACCCAGCAAGACTCCAATAGTTAATGTATCAAGCAAGGGTATAAAGCCGACTAACCAGCCAGCTAACAATTGGATTAGCGCCACCAATAAGATACCCGGGGCTAAACGCGTCAGCGAAAACATCAATGCTACCTCCTAAAAGTTCAGTCTGTCTAATTGTACTCACTTTTGCTAGACCTGGGAATGGCTGATCACTGGTAATTAACAGGTATTCGGCCGTAGATACCGAATTAAAGCAGACAAGAACTTGCGAAAGCGTGGAGAGTAACTTGCGGAAGCCAATTAACCCCTATCTGGTATTAGCTTTAGGAGTAGTAGCTGTTTCTGGAGCAGCCGTATTTATAAAGCTCTCTTCAGCCCCGCCGCTAGTAATTGCCGGTTATCGGCTACTACTGGCTAGCCTAATGCTCTTTCCTTTAGCTTGGCTTAACCACCGCCAAGAATTCCTTTTGCTGTCACGGCGACAACGTACCTTGCTCGTGGCCAGTGGCCTGGCCTTGGCCATGCATTTTGCCGCTTGGGTCAGTTCCTTACGGTATACTTCGGTAGCCAGTTCCACCGTTTTAGTTTCCACCCAACCAATCTTTGTCATGATCTTGTCCTATTTGCTCCACAAAGAAAAAGTGAGCCGCCAACAATTGGTCGGTACCGGCCTAGCTCTGGCGGGCAGCCTTCTGATCGGGCTGGCTGACACGGGAGGAACAGCACCAGCCCCATTGCGGGGCGATATATTGGCACTAATTGGAGCACTTGCTGCCGCCGTCTATTTTCTTTGCGGTAAGACACTCCGCTCACAAATGGCGGTCATTCCTTATGCGGCCAGCGTTTACGGTATAAGTGCCATTATGCTGCTGCTCCTAGCCAGCTTGACCGGAAATCAGTTGTGGCCCTATAGTCCCCGCGAGTGGCTACTATTCGCCGCCCTAGCCCTCATCTGCACCGTAATCGGTCATAGTTCTCTTAACTGGGCATTAGCCTATCTACCGACCGCCGCCGTGGGTATAGCCACCCTGGGCGAGCCCTTAGGGGCCAGTATTATGGCCTATATCATTTGGCGCGAAGTGCCGGCCCCACTCCAACTGGCGGGCAGCGCCCTACTATTAAGCGGTATCCTACTCTTTCTCATGGAAAACAAAAACTAGGACTGGGGGTGTCACAGTCCTAGCAGTTTCTTTTTACTAAGCTCCTATATTATTGCTACTACTATGAAGTGAACTCTTAGACAAGATACTTTGCAGACGCCTTAAGGCAATCATCAAGCTGGAACTAGAATAGAATAACAAGGCTTGTACCGATTCACCTAAGAGGGCAAAGAGCAGTGGAGCCCCAATGCAGGCGGTCAAAGCGCTGAGGTCATGATCACGAATCAACAGATAACAAAGGCCCCAAACGACCATACCAAAAAGGGCGCTTTTCAAGTCGCTATAAGCTAGACAACTGCCCACAAAAGTGGCCAAACCACCGCCACCTTTGAAACGTAACCAAACGGGCCAATTATGCCCCGCGATAGCAAAGGCAGGCAAAGCAAAGCGTACCTTGCCTAACGGCGCTAGGGCGCTTACAGCGGCAGCCACCCACCCCTTAAACATATCACCGACTAAGGTTAATAGACCGGCTAGCCACCCCACTTCTTTGGCCACATTGGTCGTTCCCACATTGCGAGAGCCCAGGGTACGAATATCGCCACCATGGAATAGGCGCGTAATAATATAGGCAAAGGGAATTGAACCTACTAGATAGCACAATAAGGCATATTTGGCCACCTCACTCACCCTCCTCTCCCTTTAACTATATCACACCCTCCGGCGGTCTTAACAATTCTTTACAGGCCTGCCATGTGAGAGGGAGCTCCGGTAAAATTCCCAACTCGACCAGATAGTTGCTAAGCTTAACAAAGGCGGGCGGTTCCAAACCGGCTGCCCGCAATTCGTTAACGCGGGTAAATATTTGTCTCGGGGGGCCAGCCATTTGTAGCCGCCCCTGGTGCAATACATATACAAAGTCGGCCATAGTAGGCACTAACTCTAAATCGTGGGTGGACAAAATGACCGTTAAACCCGATTGTTTGTTTAAAGCGCGAATATAATCTAGCAATTCTCTTTTGCTGCCACCATCCAGGCCGCTAAAGGGTTCATCCAACACCAATAACTGGGGACGCGTAACCACCGCCCCCGCCAGAGCTACCTTTTGTTTTTGCCCTCCACTCAGATGGTGGGGAACCTTATCTAATAGGTCTGCTACCCCCAATTCTTTCGCCACCGTTTCCACCTGCCGACGTATTTCGTCGCGCGGGAGACGGCGAGCCCGCAAACCGAAAGCAATATCATCAAAAACCGTCGGCCCAATAATTTGCTCGTCCGGGTTTTGCAGCACCACTCCAATTTGCCAGCGGATATGGTTGAAGTTTTGAAACGGGTCCTGGTCTAAAACTCGCACTTGTCCCTTAGCCGGTCGTAAAATCCCCATAATATGCTGCAGCAGGGTGGTCTTACCGGTGCCGGTGGCCCCGACTAGGGCAACCTTCTGCCCCGGATATACAACAAAAGGCCCCCCCTCAATTTTCACTAGCGTTTGATCGGGATAGGTATAACATAATTCTTTAATTTCCACTATCGGCCTAGCCAAACCATAACACTCCCCCAACGCCTGCCAGCAAGAGGGCCAACAATAGACCGTCGGCTACCCGCCACCTATAATCCATCGCACCGTAATAGACACCGGCTTGATATCCCCGTAGCCGATAATTCTGTTCCAACCGCTGGCTAGTTGCTATCATGTTGATCATCAGATGTCCTAGGGCCTGTAGCGTCACCCAACTACTCCAACCCCAATTTCTTCTATCAAAGGTCCCCCGCTGTCGTAAAGAACTAAGTAAATTTTCCAAGGCTCTTAAACTAATAAAAAACAATCGATAGGAAAAAAAGAGAACATCGATCACCAAACGGGGCAAAACTCGGGCCATGGTGGCAAATAACTGGGGGAAGGGCGTGCTGGCCACCAAAATAATTAATAGCAAAGCCGCTGATGCGGCTTTACAAAGAATCATAATTGCCTGGCCCGGCGACGTCGGTAGCTGGGCCAGGGCAAAGGGCAGACTAAAAAATGCGGGGTAAAGAATAAAACTAAACAACCACAGGGGCAGACGAGCCGAGAACAGGATCAGCAATAGGAAGCCTAGCAGCAATGCTCCCTGTCGCAGGCTGCTGGCGGCCACAATCCCGGCCAACAGTATCATCGTTGCCACCAGTTTGGGCCCAGTCGGCCAGGAATGGAGAAAACTGTGCCGTTTTACCGCCAGAGAATCCAGTTGCGCTAACCTCATACTTTCCCCCCCCCAGCACCTAGGGCTCCAACTCTTCCATTAGCAGTTCGGGCCGTACCTTATGCAAATAACTGACAATACCCCAAGTAGCTATCGCTTCTGTTACCAAACCGCAAGCCAAAATGAAGACAAGTGCCATGACTCCACTAAGGCCCAAAAACTGAAATGAGTTGCCTAGAGCAGCAGCCTGCTCCACCCCCAACTCCTCATGACTGTGGGCATGCCATAAACTGATCACACCGGTGCTGAGGCTGATAAGGCTTAAGGCCAATGCGGACGTCAACAAAAGGGCCATACCGGTAGCCCCAAGCGACCTCCAACTAAGGCGCCATGTTTTAAAGAGGTGATGATACAACCACCAACCGAGCACCACTTCTAAGCCGGTAACCAGGGTATTCATACCTACTGCCGTCAATCCGCCATGCCCCAATAAACTCAACATAATGTTAACAACAAATACGGCCACAAAACCGAGCCAGGGACCGACAATAATCCCCGTCAAAACGGTTAAGTTAAGATGAACCGGTAAGGGGCCTAAAGGCACCGACATGGTTAATAGCATGAGAGTACTCATAGCTGCCAAAAAGGGCAGTTTGCGTCTCACTTTTTCCGATTCGGCTTGACGCAAGGCCAAGTATAACCAAATAAAGGCTGCTACATAGGCCAGCAGCCACCAGCTTACAGGCAATACTCCATCGGGCAAATGTATATGACTCATTAAAGGCTCACTCCAGGCAAATTATTAGGGGCCACCCTCTCCCTAATATAAATATTGCCAATCAGTAGCCAATATAGACCAATCGGCCTAATAAAGTAGGATGGCCGTAGGTTCATTGCTCCGTGCATTGACCTACGGCCCCCTATATCTAGACCCGTAGTGGGTCTACGTTTGTCAGCATAAACCGGGGTAGCCTTGTTGGCGCAAAGCCTCGTAAAGCACCAGAGCCACCGTGTTAGCCAAATTTAGAGAGCGAGCTTCGGCGCGCATGGGTATACGTATAGCATGGTCAGGGTTGGCCCGCAACACATCTTCTGGCAAGCCCTTGGTTTCTTTACCAAAGACGAGAAAATCGTTGGGGCCATAGCTAACATGGCTGTAGTAGCGCTTAGCCTTGGTAGATAAATACCAAAAGGTGCCGTTAGGATAGGTGGCCCACAGTTCTTCTAGATTAGCATACTGCCGAATATCAACTAGATGCCAATAGTCCAAGCCGGCCCGCTTGACCCACTTATCGGCAATAGAAAAGCCTAGAGGGCCAACCAGATGCAAGGGGGAGCCGGTGGCGGCGCAAGTACGAGCGATATTGCCGGTATTCTGCGGAATTTCTGGTTCAACGAGAACTATATGCATATTTGGCCTCCATATAACTAAAATACTCTACTCTACTTCAGCCATAGGCAGGGTAGCGGTGGCGCGAGGGAGCACCACTACTTTACCCTGCAGGGGAGCGGTGGCTAAGTCGGTTAAGGGAACGAAGCCGAAGCTCTCTACCAATTGCATATCTAGGCTGGAGTAGAGATAGACGGTGGATCGCTCCAAGATTTCGGAAACAAAATAGCATTTATGCTTCCCTAATACGAATTGTTCCTTAAGTTGCCGCGCCAATTCAGCCGAGGAAAGGCGCTTAGGTGCCCACTGGCTGAACTGCTGGGAACCCACCCCTTGCGAACACTCAGCTATAAGTATTATCCTCCCTCCCGGCTTCACAATTCGAGCCGCATTTTGCAGGGCCTTCACCGCCTGATAGAGATTGATATCATAGGGGAAACCGCCGGCACTGGCTACCACCGTGTCTGCCAGCTCAGAAACTGGGGCGGCCGCACTCGACAGCACTATACGCGTTCCGGCCCGATGGGCTTCGTTCACGTGGCCTGCCACAATGGCTGCTATCTGTCCCTTTTCGTCGACTATGCTATTTAAGAGAAATTTGGGGCCCACGAAAGCAATACCCTCCATAAAGTCCTCATGGACCGGATTGCCTTCCAGTATGCTGGGAGCTGCCTGCGGATCAAGCATCAGGGAGTGATTAAAGCAAATGGTTTCATAGCCGGCTACGCCGGGAAACAGGGCCTTGCGACCGCCGCCGAAGCCGGCAAAGGGATGGACGGAAACGGCCCCCGTAAGAATCCTCAAATCGGCCTCCACCGCCAGTTTGTTAAACCTTATTTTATTACCCCGACTGGTGGTACCCACATAGGTTAGCTGCTCTTGGTCAAAACAGTCGTGGGAGAGAATCTGAAAACGGTGCCTAACGTCTGCCGGCAGTAGCTCTTCCAACTCCTCCGCAGATAAGACCCCATGGGCACCAGTACCTACGATAAAAGTAATATTTTCATCGGGTACGCCCGCCTCCTCTAGCTCTGCCAGCAACACGGGGATGAAAATATCGGCACCCGTGGGGCGGGTGGAATCGCTAACTAGAATAACAATTTTACTATTAGCCCCCACCAACTCTTTTAGCGGCGGGCTAGCTATCGGGTTTCGCAGGGCTTGGCACACTGCCACCTCCGGGTCAGCTAAAGGGGTTAGGCCTGGCCCCTCAACCACCGGGGTTGCCGGTGGTAAAGCCAATTCTACAACGCCATGGCCATAGGCTAAACGCATATACTCTTCCTCCTTGTTATCTAAGCTTGCATACTACCCGTATTTTATCTCTTGATAGGAGTCCGGTACAACCGGGTACGGAGTGGCGCTCAGCTCCAAGTCTGGCAACAAGGGGCGTGGTCTCCTTGCGGTCACGATCGCCGTGGTAGAAGGTCTTTGCCTTACCCGGCACCTTCGCGTAGCTGCTATAGGCAGAGCCGGAGTGTAAAAGGCAGCTACAGTACAGGCAAATGAAATGGAACTATATATGACCACGGCCTTTACCGTAGCTAGGCCCTGCAAATAAAATGAGCTGCCAAGGGATAACCCTCAGCAGCCCAGTTCGGCAAGTATTTTAGTTATGGCAGCCACAAGTGCACTTTTCGTCCTTCAAAGTGCAATGCCATACCTTACCATCGATCATGGTCAGCTCACACTTGGTAAAGTTGCAGAAGGGATGGCCATCGAAGATGGCGATGTCCGCATCCTTACCCACCTCTAAGCTACCTACCCGGTCGGCAATGCCTAGCAGCTCGGCCGAATAGATGGTTACAGCCTTAAAGGCCTCTTCTTCCGGCATACCATGCTTAATGGCTAGGCCCACATGGATCGGTAGCCAGCGGGTTGCGGAAGAAGTATCAGCCTGCAAGCAGACACGAACACCGGCTTTGGCCAAGATGCCCGGGGTTTCGAGCTTGACTTCCCAGAGCTCGTGCTTGCTGGGGCCCATGAGCAAGGGACCAACAACGGCAGTAACGCCCTTTTCAGCCAGAATGTCGGCAATCTTGTACCCTTCGGTGCAATGCTCAATGCTATAGTCTAGATTGAATTCCTCAGCAATGCGAATAGCCGTCATGATATCGTCGGCGCGATGGGCATGAATACGGGCCTTGAGCTCCCGCTTAAGCACCTTGCCCAGCATTTCCAGCTTTAAGTTGCGATCGGGCAACTTGGCCGGCTTATCATCGGTAGCCTCTGCTTCTGCCAGTTCAATCTTGTTTAAGTAATTCTGCGCCTCAATCAAAGCCTCCCGTAATAGGGCCGCATTAGCCATGCGGGTAGCCGGTGCCTTCTTCTGTCCCTGACCATAAACCCGTTTCGGGTTCTCGCCTAAAGCCATCTTCATAGCTTCGGTACCAGGGATCACCATTTCTTCCGCCGTGCGACCACGCAGCTTGATGGCCATACCGGTTCCGCCTACCAGGTTAGCCGAACCGGGACCCGTATAGAGGGTAGTAAAACCCGCATTACGTACAATTGGGATGGCCGGGTCAAAGGGATTCAATGCGTCCAAACCCCGTACCTGGGCCGTTACCGGGCTGGTCATTTCATTGCCGTCCATGGTGGCTGGAATACTCGGTTCACCAAAGAGCGAAATATGGCTGTGAGCATCGATTAATCCGGGCATAACGACCTTTCCGGTGGCATCGATGACTTTAGCACCTTCCGGAATAGCAACATCCTTGCCGATTGCCTTGATTTTGCCGTCCTCCACTAAGATTACACCATCTTCAATAACGCCTTGGGTGATGGTGTCAATCTTACCGCCTTTAATTGCAATCATGGCCGATTCCTCCTTTTTATTAAACTAATAAAAGAGCGCACTCGGGCACTATCAATATACTTCGTGCCCGAGGCGCCTTTTCCTCTTTAAAGTCGTTTGATTTTAACACGGCTGACCATGGCCAATGACAAGCCTAGCAGTAAAATGGCGGTTACCACCTTCACTACTCCGGGAGCAAAGTTAGCCTGTACCTGTAGATTATCTAAAAGCAAGGCATAAATAACCACCATACAGCCGGCGGCGGTGATGGGCAGCCCTAAGAAATGGTCCCTGAAATCGCCGAGATTATACCGGGCCAACCGGAAGCAGCCGGCCATCGCATAGATAACCATAATAGGCAACATCCATAGGTCCTGCCTTAGAGTGGGAAAGGAATACAAAATAGCCGCCGGGGCTAGTCCAAAGGTAATACTGTCGGCCAAGGAATCCAATTGTTTGCCTAGAGCTGATTCGGCCCCCAAAAACCGAGCCAAACTGCCATCGCAGGCGTCGGCCAGCGCACCAACTAAAACAAACCCACAGGCCGATTTTCTAGTAGCAGTTGTCCCCAATAGTAAAAAAATGGCCAACATCCCCATTAGCATGTTCGTAATGGTCAAAGCGTTGGGTAGATGTTGGCTCCATTTTATGGGTTTATCTTTGTTCATCGTCATTGCTCCTCACTTATCTAATCGCACGGCGGTTTGGTGTTGCCAAAGACTATCCAAGACGACTATAACCAAACAAACGAAAACGACAAACCAAAAGGTAACAAAGCGGAAACTAAAAGAAACAGTTAAGCTCTGTTCAGCAGTGAGTCCCAGGACCATTAACATACTACTCATGGCAACTTCAAAGCTGCCCAAGCCCCCGGGGAATATACCAACCATGGCGATAAGATAGGAGGCGAGGGTGGTAGCTACTAGGGCCAGAAAGGAGCCCCTTATTCCGAAGGGACGAACCAAAAACACCAGCTTGGTGGGGAACAACCCCCAGATAAAGATTGACAGCAAAAACTGCAGCAGCAGTTGCAAGCGTTGCCCGCCAACGGCTCGCGCGTAGCCGGCAAACTCGGTTACCCAATCTTTAATAGCAACAAACCCTTTGCCTGACCAAGGACATTTTGCTAACAGCGCCGACAGCCAGTGGGCTCGGAACAATAG
>JAAYGE010000072.1 GCA_012727835.1 Bacillota bacterium | reverse complement strand
TTGTATTCCCGATCCCGGAACATCAACACCAGATTGCGAACTTGGCGAGCCGGGTACATCCAGCCAAACAAGATCAGCGTACCAACAAGTATCCAGAAGCTTTGACCTATCATTAAGGCCACCAAAGTCATGTAGATGATGGAAGGAACATTAACCAGAATACTATAAATCTCGGTAAAGAAACGGTCCAGCTTGCGGGCATACCCCCAGATCAAACCGATTATTACTCCTAAGGCGACTTCACCTACGGCCACCAACATCGATAACTTGATGGAAGTTTGGGTGGCATACCAGACCTGGCACCAGTAGTCCCGACCCAGGTTATCGGTCCCAAACCAATATTCACTATTGGGATGGATAAAAACTTTGGAGCTATCGGGCTTTATCTCGTCATACCGGTAATTCCCGATGGGTCCGGCAATGAAGGTAAACAGGAAGAGCAGTATGAACACACAGCTCATGAACACAGCCGTTCTTCTTTTGATGAAATTCTGCCACACCGATTTCCAGTAGGAATAATCGGAGTAGCCTATTTCCTCAGCGGCTTCTGGCTGATACTCAACAAAGGTGAATAGCTGTGCTTCGTCCTGCATACTGGCAGCGACCTGCGAGAACGTATCGAAATCATGACTACTGGTCATCGCGTCGTGCCCTCCTTGCCGGTTAGTCGAATACGAGGATCGAGAATTACCATTAGCACGTCTCCAAGGAATAAGCCGACCACACCCATGGCGGTGTACATCATGACCAATGCTTGCACCAGATTCAGGTCATAGCGAAGAATGGCATCGGTCAGTAACGAACCTAAGCCGGGTACGGAGAAGAATCGCTCCACCAATAGGGAACCACCGGTGACCAACAAGACTGACTGGGGCAAGTACTGGGCCAAAGGCACAAAGGCGTTTTTCAATACATGCTTGTACAACACGCTACGGGTTGACATGCCCTTGAGATTGGCCAAACGGATATAGTCCTTGTTAAGTTCGTCCACCATGTAGCGCCTAGTCCACACCATATAACCGGCTATAGAACTTAAGCTGAGGCAAACCACCGGTAGAATGCTGGATCTAAAGACTTCCCTCGTTGAATACAGGGATGGCAAATTAAGCATGCGCGACCCTAGTATCAGGATGAGTGAGTAGGATACGAGGGCGGGCACAGCCCGCACGAAAACCGTGTAGGCTGTGCCAACATGATCCCAAAATCCCCCTTTGTTCATCGCTTGCACCACACCGTAGGCCGTACCGGCAACTACAGCGATTGCCAGCGAGATCCAACCCAACCGCATGGAGATATAAAACTTACTGCCTATCACCTCTGTAACTGGCACACCGCTCTGTATACGACGGGAATGACCCAGGTCGAAGCGGGCCAGTTGCCTATAAAAGCGGCCAAGTTGCACCAATGGGGGATCCAGCAAGCCTGCTGCTCTCAGTTGGTCGTCCAACTGCTCACGGGTGAGCTTCATTAATTGCTCTTCCGTGAAGTAGTAGTCGGTCGGCAGCATGCGCAGCAGCAGAAACACGATGGTTATCACGATTAAATCGGTGATGCATGACTGCACAAGACGTTTAATCGTGTATTTTAGCATGAGTTTTACTTCCCGCCTTTACCTGCCTCGTAGGCTCGGGCGAATTCTTCATATTGTTCGGTGGTGTAAAGTTCAGTGCTGGTTTCGCGGTTTACATAGCGGGCCGCATGACCGCCGTAGGCGCAGTAAATGGCGGAGTAGGCATTCATGTGGGTCAGTTGCCACGGGATATTGTAATATAGCGGTATGGTCAAGGCGTTATTGAGGGCGAAAGCTTCGGCGTCGGCAAAAGCCTCATAGCGCTTATCAAGGTCATCGGTAATGGCGTTAGCCTCTAGCACTAAACGGGTGAACTCTTCAAATACGGCTCTAAATTCGGGGTCGGTTATCTTATTGGCATTGGTAGTGGTGGTGGCATAGTAGGCGTTATCGTCATTGATGATGATCTGGCCCAGGAAGTTGATCGGATCACCAAAGTCGGCACCCCAGCCACTGATGCTCATGGACTGCAACTGAGGAATACGCACTTCCTGAGCAAAGGAAGAAACATAGGTTTTGATGTTGAACTTGATGTAGTCCTCGCCTAGACTATCGGTCAACACGTTCTTCATAACGGTGGCCGAATCGAGGGCCGTCTGGTTACCGCCGGCAATATAGTAATCAATTTCTACCGGGAAGGTTACGCCCTTGGCCGTCAATTCTTCCATGGCCTGCTGCTTCAGCTGGGCGGCTTTTTCAGCATCGTAACGAACATATTTATCCATGCTGGGCCGCATGCCAATTCTGTCCATCACCAAGTCGGTGTAGTCCCGACCGTCGGAGGTCTTAACCAGGTTGAAGGAGGTGAAGCAGAGGTTAGTGGTCTTTAACGGGTTGATAGCATTGACGCGGCGGAGATATTCGGTCCAATCAACGCCGTAGTACAGCGATTTGCGGAAAGCTTCGTTAGCAATAGCCGTGTTCCAGTTGGTGTCGGGCGAGCCATCGGGCAGCCTCTTATCAAAGTTCATGTGGATCTGGTAAGAGTACTTGGTGGGGCGTGCTTCGACTAGATGGTTATGATAGCGGTGGTTCTTATCGCGATAGATTGTCTGCAGGTTGGCCTCCGTCAATGTGATGGTGTGCAATTCGCCATTCTGGAACATCTGGAAGGCGTTGTCGGTGGACTCAACCATTTTAATAGTAACCGTGTTAAAGAGCTTGGCAGATTTATCCCAGTACAAGGGGTTCTTGGTCAGCACCTTTTCGTTGCCGGGCACAAAGTGGGTAATGGTATAGGGCCCGTTGTACCACAGCTTGTCGTAGGTAATAGCCCGATAACCATCAACCCCTACTTCTTTGAGGAATTCACCAGAAATGGGATAGAGGCAGTTATAGACGGTTACCGTCTGGAAGTAGGGATATTTATCGATACACTCAAACTTAAGCGTATAATCGTCGGGCGCTTCGATACCTACCATTTCCTTAAATTTGGTCAGGTCCAGGTTCTTAGCTTCTTCCCCCAGCTCCTTGGTGTACTCATAGTACTCCTTGGCACCCTTAATAAGCTGATTGGGCATAGAAGTGTTAACGGCTTCGTTCTTAGCAAAGTTTAAGACCCACTCTAATCCCCAGAGGAAGTCTTCCGCTACGACTTCACCCTTCTTATTACCCTGATAATCTACCCAAGGTACACCTTTGCGTAGATAAAAGGTCCAGGTCTTACCTCCATCGGGAGTTTCCCATCTCTCAGCAATGCAAGGAATTAGATTGCCGTAAGGATCATTGGTCGTCAGCCCATCAAAACAGTTGTTGAGAACGTCCAGCTCCTTAGCGTTTTGAGAGTACTGGAAGTTGAATGTCTCCATTTCTCCCGCTATAGTCTGGTAGGTCACC
>JAAYGE010000071.1 GCA_012727835.1 Bacillota bacterium | reverse complement strand
TAACAGCGTACCGCTATTGGTGGATTGGGAAGGTAATGGCCAGGTTGGTCTTCTACTGGGAGGAGTCGAATACGGTGCCCCCTATGCCATCAACGATCCGGCGAACCCAGCGAGGAAGGGTATTTTAGCTAGCGTCAAATATCTGCAAGAGAACCATCTGCCTATTTTAGTTCACGCTTACATCCATGAGTTTAAGACGGTCGACGAGGAGAGGGAAGAGCTAGAGCTACATCGGCAGGCTTTCTTAGACTTGGGAATTGAGTGGGATTTTGTAGGGGTAAATCACCATACCTGGCGGATTAACGAAAACGCCTTGCAGACTTTCTTAGTTGAGCAAGAAGTAGGCATAAGCTATGATTTTGGATTTCACCCCTATAAGTCCCCGGGGCAGCCACGGGACGGTAAGGCCTTTATGCCCTTTGTGGCTCCCTTCCGCTTAACCGTGGGCGAGAAGGCGGAGCCCTTCCTGCTCTGGGCCCCGGTGCCAGAGGTGCGAACCTTTGCACCAGCCTATCGCAGCATGCAAAAATTCGATCTACCCATAACCTATTTCGACCACGTAGAAAACCGCTTAACCGTTGGTAGTCATCAGCGAGCCCTATTAACAGCCACCGTCGAAGCACTAGGGCGCGTCCAGCGAGAGGGCAATTACAGTTTTATGACCGAAGAACAGGTGGCCAAGAGTCTGTTCAATCATTATTATTGCAACCTGGAAGTTACTTTCGGGGAAAATGGCATTACCTTAGAAGCCGATGTCAGCCAAGTGCCTGAACAGGCGGCCGAATATAAAGGAGCCATTGGCGTTCATTTTCTACCGGGTGCTGACTTGGCCAGCACTAATCTTAGTACCGATGCGTGGCTGCGCTATCGTTCGCAGGATAGGAATGACTTGTATGTAGGTCTTTTAGGGCCAACCCAAATTGTTTGGGGTGAGGAGGAATTACCTGCCCCGCAGTTGGAGATTTTGTGCTCTAATACTCCCATCAATGTGCTAGCTAACGATGATGATGGGATTGAATTAGAGCTGGCGACCAAGGGCATGCAGCAGTTAGTATTGCGCTCTTCAACTCCCCTAATAATAGAGGGAGAGGGGCTACTGATCGATAAAGCTGATGATGTTTACACCATCACCCACTATGGGACAAGTTGTCTCGTGAAACTAATTCAGAGCACAGATACTCGCTAAAACACGACCGTTAGCGGTGACCTGACGCCGTTCTTAGACTAAGGAGGCATTCATATGCCAGAACAACCACAGGTGGCGATCCTTGAAGGCAGTATTTCAGTCATAGCTGCTTTAGAGACCGGCAGCCGTCCCATTCATAGAATATATCTGCGTTCCGGGAAGCCGGGCCGGCATGAGCGCATCTGGCAAAGAATTGAACGCTTAGCTAAAGAACAACACGTTCCCATAAAGCGTGTAGCTGATGAAGTCATCGATCAACTGGCTGCCGGCAAAACCCACGGTGGGGTTCTAGCCGAGGTGGGGGACCGGCGGCTGGTTACCCCCATCGAATTACTGGAAGCAGCTGGCGAGGTTCCCTTTATCGTTATGCTAGACGGTATTGAAGACCCTTTTAATTTTGGCTATGCCGTGCGCGCACTCTATGCTGCCGGTGCCCACGGCCTAGTCTTACGCCCACGCAATTGGATGTCTGCGGCCAACATTGTGGCTAAGGCCTCCGCTGGAGCCACCGAACGCATGCCCAGCACCGTTTTCGCTACAGCCGATGATGCCGCCGCCTTCTTTAGAGAACACGGGCTAACTGTTGCTTGTACCTCCCAGCAACACGCGCTGCCCCTTTACCAGGCTGATTTGACCAAACCCCTATTCATGGTCATCGGAGGTGAGAAACGCGGCATCACCCGTTCGTTCTTGCCCAAGCCGATTTGCGGCTGCAAATTCCCTACAGCGGCAGCTTCCCATATTCCTTACCAGCCAACTCAGCCGCCGCAGTTTTAGGCTTTGAGGTGATGCGGCAACGCGCGTGGGCCGGCAAAGCCTAACATATTTCCCGGGCAATTAAAGGTATTTGCGTTTATTTTGTCGAATAAGTGGCCTAAGCAGCCACGAAATGCTAAAGGAAACCAGGAGCGGCTGCAACCTAGGTAGCAAGGAGGGAGACGGTGTTTTGGTGGATAGTCATTAGTACCCCTTTCTTGCTGCTGTTCATTGCCCTTTGCCTGCCGTTTACCCTCACCCTATCGGTTAGCAGTGAGCCAACCCTTGTAGTCGAGGGCAGGGCCAGCTGGGCCCTGTGGCGGTCAAAACCCTTTCGCTTTGACCCAGCCGCACCGATTGCCGATAGATCGAAAAAACCGACTGTCCCTAAGGTGGGGC
>JAAYGE010000070.1 GCA_012727835.1 Bacillota bacterium | reverse complement strand
GGCGTTACCTGTCAGCCTTGTTACCCGGTGCCGCCCACCATGGTTGGGAACCGATCGTTTATGCTCCCGAAGGGGATTTGGCAGCGGCGGTGCGGGCCACCGGCCTAGCACAGGTAGTGCCTCTGCCCGAAGGGGAGCGCTCCTTCAGCGTTCCTCTTTGGCGCTGGCTACAACGCAACTTACAGCCCGCCGATGTGGTGCATACCCATGCCAGCTTGGCGGCTCGACTGGTGGCCAAACAGCGGGGTTATCCGGTGGTATTGACGCGCCATACTATCGGCCCCGATCTGCCTCCCGGCGGGCCTAAACCATGGCGCCGTGCCCTGTATCGTCTTATAGCCAACACTCTTAGCGATGCCACCATTGCCGTTTCTCAGGCTTGCCGGCAGCGCCTATTGTTGGAGGGAGTGCCTGCAGAGCAGATTCGGCTTATTTATCATGGCATCGATGCCCAGCCCTATTTGGTCGCCCAGAGAAGCGTTTGGAGGCAGCAACTGGGGCTCTCGACCGATGAGCCGGTTATTATCACGGTGGCGCGCCTGGCTCCCGTGAAAGGATTGCAGCATGCGTTGGCCGCCGCGGCCCAGTTAAAAAAGCAGCGGGTACCGTTCACCTGGCTCTTTGTGGGCCAAGGCCCCTTATTACAGGAGCTGCAGGCTCAGACCCAGTCCCTTGGCTTGGCCGACCGAGTCCGTTGGCTGGGTTTTCAGAGCGATATTCCGGGCCTGTTGGCAGCAGCCGATGTTTTTGTGTTACCGTCCTTACAGGAGGCTTTAGGCCTAGTTCTGCTGGAGGCCATGGCTGCCGGTTTGCCGATCGTGGCCAGCCAAGTGGGCGGCATCCCGGAGCTGATTGAGCCGGGGAAGCAAGGGTTCTTGGTTCCCCCTAGTGACAGTTCGCAGCTGGCGGCAGCCATCGAAGTACTGCTAGCTGACCGGCAACGGGCGGCTGTGCTGGGGGCTGCGGGGCGAGAAAAGATTTTAGCTCAGTTTACTGTTCAGAATATGTGGCAACAAACGGACGCGGTCTACCGGGAGGTAGTAAGCCGTCGGAGGTGATGAAAATGAGGCGGCCTAATTGGCTGTTAATAATAGTCTTGCTAGGGGTGCTGGCCTCGGGTACTCAACTGGCATATAAAGCCCAATTAGAACCCTTTGCGCGGCAGGTAGGGCTGGCCGTTGCTAGCGAGGAAATAATCGATGCCAGCTGGTGGCCGGCATTGCAGGCCGCTGGTGTTCGCTTTGCTGTGGTTACAGAGCCGGAACAGATTGCCTTGCTACCAGCGGGGGTACAGCCGGTCATCGAGGTTAACCCTGAGTCTTGGCCCCAGTGGCGAGCACTAAGTTTAGCTCCCGCCGCCTTTATGTTCAGCAATAACCAGTTCACTGAAGAAATTGCGGAAGAGGTAAGGGCTCGGGAGGTGCCGGTGGGGATTCTGGAGTTTCGGCCCCCAGCAGATTTTGCTGCCGACCCGACTAGCTGGGAAGGCTATTTGTTGCGGGTCTATAATCAACCGGCCCATCCCTTCATTGATGAGTACACGATAGCTGTGCGGGAAAGGCAGGTTGGTCTGGTCGTAGTGCGCCTAGACCCCATAGGCAACCCGCCTTTAGGAGTGGAACATGTGGAACAGGTGAGCGCGGCGTTGGCGGCTGATGGGCATGCTTTTGCCACCAGCTTACATCCGCGAGAGGTGGTGGCTACCTATGGCTGGGTGTTCTGGGTTCAGGCGCTGGCCTTGGGTGCACTAGCTGCTTGGGGGTTAGGCCTAGTGCTGGATGAACATTGGCAGCGCGTTTTGGTATTCTTACCTGTGTTGGCGGTTTTAGCCATTTGGGCCTTAGAGCCTTTCATAGGCCTGTGGCGCACCCGTCAGCTGGTGGCTTTAGCGGCTGCTCTGGCCTATCCTGGGGCTGGTATTATATGGTGGCTGAAGGGTTCCGGGCCTGCTGGTACAAAGGGGCATTCTTCCTCCTGCCCGCTTCGGGGGGCCTTGTATGATTTTGCCGCCCTCACGGCCTTTTGCCTTGCTGGTGGCCTGGCCATCCATGCTACTTTGTCGCACTTTGCCTTTCATCTAAATATCTTGCAGTTTATGGGCGTTAAGCTAGCCTACGCCTTGCCTTTAGGCTTGGCTGGTCTGCTCATACTTGTCCACTGCTTGCGCTATGGTTTAGGAGCGGGTTTGCGCCTACGCCACCGTTACCTGCGCTGGTTGGTGTTAGCTATTGCCCTAGTGGTTTGCTTGTTGGCGGTTTATGTGTTGCTCAATCGGACGGGGAATCAGTCCCGCGTGCGTATTTTACCTATTGAGTTGGAGTTCCGCCAATGGTTATACCGTACCTTCTGGGTGCGTCCGCGCACTAAGGAGTTCTTGGGTTATCCTATTCTATTAGTAGGCCTGTATCTCTGGCGGCGGCAAGTCAGGCTCTTAGGTGGCCCTGCAGTCTTGCTCGGCCTGATTGCCCAGCTTTCTCTAGTTAACACCTTTGAACACTTACATCATCCTATATTGCTAAGCCTAATACGCTCTGGTTTAGGTCTAGCCATTGGGGTAACGCTAGGACTAATCGGGTTAGCTGTAATGCATGTCATCTTACCTGCCAGGGAGGGCTGGTAATGAGTAGGTATGTGATTTCCGGCTACTATGGTTTTGGTAATGCCGGTGATGAAGCCATATTACAAGCTATAATTGATTCCTTGCAGCAACAGGATCGGCAGGCGGAGATCACCGTATTCTCTGCCCAGCCTCGCCTGACGGCGGAAGAACACCAGGTACAAGCCGTTCATCGCACTAAACTAGGCCCCGTTATGACGGCTTTACGCCGTGCCGATTTGTTTATTAGTGGCGGTGGTGGCTTACTCCAGGATGCCACTAGTAGCCGCTCATTGCTTTATTACTTGGGGCTCTTGACTTTGGCCCGCT
>JAAYGE010000069.1 GCA_012727835.1 Bacillota bacterium | reverse complement strand
GGTATACATAGTGGAAGCGAGATACCAGTAGGCCACGGTCGGTTTCGGCAATCATTTGCTCGAGCGGCTTTTCGCCGTTGGCCATTATTAGGTTATGGGGAACCAAACCCCAAGATAGGGGGCCGGTGGCATGGCCGGTTGTCTCGACGCCGGCTTTGGCGGCACTTTCAAGATCATAGACTACCCCTTCGGCAACTCCCTTAGTAATAATGGGCACTACCCTTTTTGGGGCCCCCTCTAAATCAAAGGGGATGGGCAGGGTGTTGCTATCGGTCCAATCATCGCGGATGGAGATCTTTTCGCTAAATACCTTTTGGCCAAACTTGCCGGTTAGCATGCTGCTGCCGGCTTGCACCGCGGGACCGTTAAAGGCTATAGCGCCTAAAAAGGCCAATATGTCACTGACGGCCAAGGGCTCCATAATAATCGTATAGGAACCCACGTCGAGGTCGGCTTGATCTCTATTTAATAAGGCTTTGTTAAAGGCCCGGCGCATGGCCGCCTGAACATCCAAATCGCCTAGCTTAGTTGAGGTGATGCGGGTGGAACCGGGAGAACGGCCACCATCGCAGGATGCTAGGGCGGTGAAGGTGGCGCTGTTGCCCCGATGGTAGCGCCTAATGCCACGGGTATTGCCGACCACCGTTTGGAACTCGATATGACTAAGGGAACCAAAACCCTTGTAATTCCTGTCGGTAATCACTTCCAGGGCCTGTTTAATTAGGTGAGCCCGCTGCTCCACCTGTAGGGCTGCCGCTAGCTCTTCATTGAAATAGTCGGCACTGATTTCCTGCGGGGCTGATACTAATTCCAGATTATCCACTTGCTCCGGCATTTGCTTCAAACGGGCTTTGGCCTCATGGATCAGCTGGCTTAAGGCCTGCTTGTCAATAGTGGAAGCAGTGACCCGAGTTCGCCGCTTACCATCGCTACATAAAAGGGTCACCTTGACCAAGTCTTCGTGAACGTTCTTGTTTATTTCCGAATTACCAAAGCGGGTTAACCCTTCGGAAGTAGCTTCTACGGTCACATTGGCTTCGTAGCCGTCCATGCGCTGAAGAACAAAATCTAGGATGTGGTATAAACCTTGCTTGTTAATCATGGTTAACACCCACTTTCACGTTTCTAAATAGGGCTGGGGCCGAACCATGGCCAACGTGAATGGTTTGTTCTGGTTCTGCTTTACCACAGGCGCGGGTGCCAAACATCTGCCAAAACTCTTTGCTGGCCACACCATCGCAGCTGCGCCAGAACTGGGGGGTTACCCCCGTGTAAACCGGATCTCGATAGATTTTGCCGGTTAGTTTACCGTCTCTTATTTCATAGGCGATTTCGCAGCCAAACTGGAAGTTGAGCCGCTGATCATCGATACTCCAGCTCTTGTTACCCTGCAAGTAGAAGCCATAGTCAATGGAACCGATCAGTTCGTCGACAGTCTTGTCGCCAGGCAGCAAATTAATGTTAGTCATGCGCACAATGGGGGTGCGCCCCCATTTGGATGCCCGGGAAGCGCCGCTGGAGGTTTGGCCTAACTGGCTGGCCGTATCCCGGGAGGTGAGAAAGCCCATGAATTTTCCTTCTGTAATAATAGGCGTGCATTGGGCTGGCACGCCTTCGTCATCATAACCATAAGTGCCCAACCCACCGGGCGCGGTGGCGTCGGCCACCACGTTGACGTGCTTAGAACCATATACAAAACCGATCATTTCGGGGCGTAGGAAACTGGTGCCGAAGAAGGCGGCTTCGTGGCCGCACACCCGGTCCAGCTCGATGGGATGCCCTATGCTCTCATGAATTTGTAGGGTTAGCTGGGCACTATCAATCAAGAGGTCGTATATGCCGGCAGGGCAAGGCTCGGCCTTAGCCAAAGCTACGGCTTCGTGGGCAATGCGGGGTGCGTTTTCAACCAACTCCATTGCCAGCACATATTCATAGCCGGCAGTTTGGAAGTTACCTCTAGAGTTGGGGTAAGTGCGGGTCTGCACTATATCGCCATTGACGGCTACAGCTTCTATCCCACCGCCGGATTCGAACAAGGTTTGAGTTATATAGGAGCCTTCGGTGTCCGCATAGATCTTAGATTCTTTTTGGAACACCAGGTTGCCAACGGCTTTGAATAGCTGCGGTTCGGCCTCCCGCATAGCTTTTTCGGCTGCAAAGAGGAGAGCTAATTTTTCCTCCAGAGATACCGTAAAGGGGTCGATCTCCACTGGGGTAGTGTAATTATCTACAATAACTGGCTTTGGAGCCAGGCGCATGGGCTGCTCTTGCACCAGGCGACTGGCCTTAGCTATTTCTAAGGCCCGGAGGGCCACTGCTGGCATTTGGTCAAAATCTTGGGCGGCGGCAAAGCCCATGGCCCCATCTAGATAGACCCGGATACCGTAGCCCTTGGAATAGGTGGAAGATATGTTGCTTACTTGTCCGTTATCGGTACGTATCTCCTCTTCTTGTAATTCACTAACGCGGATATCTGCGTGATCTACACCCTGTTCCCGCAGTAACTCTAGCACTTCCTGTAAACGCGCTTTCAAAGGGGGAACCCTCCTTTATACATAATGACAAGCGACGTAATGATCTGAGCTAATGCTCCGGAATTCGGGAGCTTCGACTTTACAACGTTCGGTTGCCATCCAGCAACGGGTGTGGAAACGACAACCGCTAGGGATATCGGAGGCACTGGGAACATCACCCTGTAGAATAATGCGTTCGCGGCCTTCTTCCTTGGTTAAATTGGGCATGGCCGATAATAGGGCTTGTGTGTAGGGATGAGCCGGGTTCTTAAACAGGTCGTCGGTGGGGGCATGTTCCACTACTTTTCCTAAATACATAACAGCTACACTGTCACTAATGTGCTGCACCACGTTTAAGGAATGGGAAATAAAGAGATAGGTCATCCCATATTGGTCTTTTAGATCCATCAATAGGTTGATGATCTGTGACTGGATAGACACGTCGAGGGCCGATACGGCCTCGTCACAGACGATGAATTCGGGCTGCAGGGCAATAGCCTTAGCTATAGCCACCCGCTGACGCTGTCCTCCCGAAAACTCGTGGGGGAACCGGGGTGCATAGAGAGGGCTTAGCCCTACCTGTATGAGTAGATCGGCGATTTTTTCTCTCGCCTCGGCTCGAGATAAGCCACCCTGAACTTGCAAAACCTCGCCAATTAGCCGTTCTACGCTCATACGGGGGTTGAGAGAGCTATAGGGATCTTGGAAGATGATCTGCAGCTTCTTTCGCGTGGCTCGCATTCGCTGGCGGCCAAATTCGAGAATGTTCTCGTCCCTATACTCCACGCAGCCGGCGGTGGGCTCTACCAGGC
>JAAYGE010000068.1 GCA_012727835.1 Bacillota bacterium | reverse complement strand
GGAAGCCCTGCTAACAAAGGTACGCAGCCTATCCGAGTTCAACCCCATGTTGGGCCATCGTGGTTGCCGCCTAGGGGTGACCTTCCCCGAGATTTATCAGATGCAGGCAAGGGCCATCTTTAACGCCATGGTCCGGCTAATGCAGGAAGGTTACCAAGTAGCTGCTGAAGTGGAGATACCCCTAGTTGGCAACATCAAAGAGTTGACCATCCTCAAACAGGAAGTCACTCGCATAGCCGACCAAGTGCAGGCTGAGAGCGGTGTCACCCTCAATTACCATGTGGGCACCATGATTGAACTGCCGCGGGCTTGCCTCATTGCCGACCAAATTGCTGCAGAATCGGGCTTCTTCACCTTTGGTACCAACGACCTTACCCAAACCACCTTCGGTTTCAGCCGAGACGATGCGGAAGGTAAGTTCCTGCCTCAATACCTGGAGGCCGGCATCTTTAGCGAAAATCCCTTCGCTGTTATTGATCGGGAGGGTGTAGGCGAACTGATGCGCATCGCCGTGGAGAGAGGTCGCAAGGCTAAGCCGGACATCTCCATTGGCATTTGCGGTGAGCATGGTGGCAACCCCAACTCCATCGAGTTCTGCCACGAAATAGGGCTCGATTATGTCAGCTGCTCCCCTTATCGCGTACCCATCGCTCGCTTAGCAGCTGCTCAGGCAGCACTTAAGAAAACACACTGAGCAGCAGCAAGCTTTGTCTACAATCAACTAGAGGCTGTTTCTGCAGCAGCTAAGACACATGGAGTCTAAACGGTAATGTAAAATGAAACGGGGCATTGCCGCCTTTTAAGGGGCAGCAATACCCCGTTTTTGTGTATACCTTAGCCAGGTGTGGTCGGGGGGAACTTGATGGCTGTGGCTTAAGCGATGAGTCTACTTGGCGCCAAGGTTATGACATCATAGCGTATCTGCTAGTTAGATGTATAGGGTTTTTTGGACCCTACAACGGTGAAATACGAAAATTGTAGAAGAACATGGGAGCTGTGTATGTCTTTAATAGGGAGTTACTAAACGATACACAAGTGTGTTTGTGATAACATAAACGGAGAGACGATGCGCAGATTGGAGGAGGCAGCGTGGATAAGTGCGTGCGCGTAGCTGTTGTGCAAGCAGCACCGGTTCTAATGGACCGAGAAGCCACAGTTGAAAAAGTGGTGGATTTAGTTCATCAAGCCAAGGAAAAGGGGGCAAAACTTGTTCTTTTTCCAGAGGCTTTTGTTCCAGCTTATCCTAGAGGATTAACTTTTGGAACAGTAGTTGGGTCACGGTCGGACAAGGGGCGAGAGGATTGGTATCGATACTATGATAATGCTGTCGCTATACCCAGCGACACAACCCGCCTATTAGGCGATGCGGCATGTAAAGCTAAAGTCTATTTATCTATCGGCATTATAGAAAAAGAGGAATGTACAGGAACCTTGTATTGTACGACCCTTTACTTTGGTCCCGACGGCAGTCTGCTGGGCAAACATAGAAAGCTAAAACCTACCGCTTCGGAAAGGCTAATTTGGGGTGAAGGTGATGGTAGTACATTAACAGTTATCGATACCCCCTACGGCAAAATGGGCGGACTGATCTGTTGGGAGAACTATATGCCCCTAGCCCGCATGGCCATGTACTCTAAAGGCGTGAATATCTACTTAGCCCCGACAGCTGATTCTAGGGAAGCGTGGCAATGCACCATCCGGCATATAGCATTGGAAGGAAGGTGCTTTGTCTTAGGATGCAACCAGTTTGTCACTAAAGAAATGTACCCGCAAGATCTGGCATGTTACGACGAGCTTGAATCAGCTCCGGAAGTAATGTGTAGAGGCGGCAGTGCAATTATTAGCCCAATGGGTGAATATCTAGCAGGTCCAGTTTATGATAAAGAGGAAATATTAGTAGCCGATCTCGATTTAAGCCTAATAGTGAAAAGCAAATTCGATTTTGACGTGGTTGGCCACTACGCCCGACCGGACGTATTTCAGTTAATAATCAACGAAGAGGAACAGAGAACCAAGAAATAACTAAGATAGTGGGCTTGGTGTTAGCATGCGTAGCTCCTTGGCATGTCTAGGCGTGTTATAGGGCTGCGGGATGCTGCTGTAGGCGCGGTTGGAACGAGTTCCTGCGCCCTAAGCCCATCCCGCAGCCCTTTTTTCTGATGCCACAGGGCCGTCTATAAGGGAGCGTATTTTACCGGCTCCACCAACACGGTCTTTTGCTCCGTATAGATCACAAAGCCGGGCGGGGAACCGCTGGGCTTTTTCACGTGCCTGCGGCGCGTGTAGTCGACGGGCACTTTGCTGCCCTGGCGGGCTTGGCTATAGTAGGCGGCCAGTTGGGCTGCCATTTCTAGCGTTGGAGCGTCGGGCTCGTCGCTGCCTTTAATTAGCACATGGGAGCCGGGAATGTCTTTAGTGTGTAGCCACCAATCGTCGGGGTTGGCGGAGCGCAGCAGGCGTTCGTTTTGCAGATTGCTGCGACCAACGAGAATTTCGCGCCCGCTGGGCGACTGGAAGCGTAAGGGGGCGCTGGGTTGAGTCTTGGTTTTCTTCTTGGTTTGTTTTTCTGGCCGTAAAAGGCCGCTCTGCTGCATTTCTGCCTCTATTTCTTGTATCAGCTCTAGGGTGGCGGCCCGCTGCAAAGCGTCTTGCAGGGAGCGTAAATACTCGATTGTCTGCTTGGTGGCGGCGATATTCTTTTCTACCACGGGAATGCCTTTGCGGGCCCGTTCGTAGCGCTTGAAATAGCGCTGGGCGTTTTGAGCCCCATCTAGGCTCGGGTCCAGTTCCACAATAACTGGAGCCAAGTTCGGGTCGTAGTAATTGACCACCTCTGCCACCTTGGCCTTGGGCTTAATCAGGTGCAGGTTGGCTAGAATCAGTTCCCCAACTTGGCGCAATTCCAGATCCTTTTGCATGGAACTTAGCTCCTGCTCTTGGTTGTTTAGTTTGCGCTTTTCCCTTTTTAGTTGCCTACTGACGATGCTGACAAAACGGCTTTTGGCCTGTTGTAGGGTCGTTGCCTGGGCCTTTTCTTGCACCATGTGGTCTACCAAGCTGTTGACGCTACCGGTCCAGGCTTTTGCCTTAAGATGGGTCAGTAAGAGGGCCGCGTACTCGTCGGCGGTTACCGACGGGTTGTAACGGGCATTTTGCACCATGGCCTGCAGGTTAGCAATTTCTTGCCATAACCGTTCCCAGGCTTCGGGGCTCAGGTCAGCGGCGGTGGCGTCTGGTGGCGGCTGGGCGCGGGCCAGTAATTCGGTGGCCAATAGGGGGCCGATGCCGGTCAGGCAACCCACTAGGGCCTTCCTTAGGCTGCCTGGGGCCGTCTGCAGGGCGGCTTGCAGCTCTAGGCTATTATTTAGGGCCAGGGTATCAATCCGCTCTTGGTGCTCCGGATACTCGTAGGTGATGCCTGGTAGCATGATACGCACGCTGCTCATGGCCGGCGGTACGCGTACAATGGTATCGATAATTTTGTTGTCCGGGTCGACCAAGGCAATATTGCTATGCCGCCCCATAATTTCGGCAATGAGCCGATAGGTTACCTGGTTTCCCAGGTCGTCCTTGCCGCTGAAATAGAAGGTTAATACCCTTTCTAAGCCGAGCTGTTCCACGTCTAATAGTTTAGCCCCCTCCAGGTGCTTGCGTAGCAGCATGCAGAACATGGGGGGAGTAAGGGGGTTATCGTGTTTAAAAGTGGTCAGATGTACACGGGGTGCATTGGGAGTAGCGGAAATTATTAGGCGACCTTTGCCTTGCTGCCCGTGGTGTAATAGGAGGCTGAGGGTCGTTTTCTCCGGTTGGAACACCCTTTCTACCCGGGCATCGCACCAGGCCTTGAGTTCGGCCGCTATGGCTGCCATTGTGAGGCCATCGTAGGCCATACTTATCCCCCCTAAGGTTCTTAAACTCGTGACTAAGTATATCGCGGCAGCCCACTCCTGGTCAATTTAAGGCACCATACCTTTGTCCCTGGCCCGCAGGTATGTTGTCCACTTGCCTCGCATATTCTGTTTTGAGGCTACTTGGAGTGAGGTGAGTAAACTTGCCCTGGCATAGCACCGACTGGAGAGAATGCATGGCACTTCTGGAGAGCAGTGAACAAGGGCTAAGTACAGTATTAGCGGAGCAGCGTCAGAAGCGGTTCGGTCCCAACTTGTTACAGCAAACGCCACCCCCCTCATTGTGGCAAATTTTTTTGGGGCAATTTAAAGATTTTATGACCCTGGTGTTGTTGGTGGCAACCCTAATTTCGGGTCTCTTGGGCGAGTATGCCGACGCCCTCAGCATTATCGCTATCGTTTTGGTCAATGCTCTGCTGGGTTTTATTCAAGAATATCGGGCCGAGCAAGCGATAGCAGCTTTAGCTAAATTAAACTCACCCCATGTGGATATTCTGCGCGATGGGCAAGAGCTGACCGTCGATGTCAGTGAGTTGGTTCCCGGCGATCTGGTCTTCATTCAGGCCGGAATGCGGGTGCCTGCCGATATGCGCTTAATTAATGCGGTGGCTTTAGAAGTGGATGAGTCGCCTTTAACGGGGGAATCGCTGCCGGTGCGCAAAGCGGCGGAGCCGATGCCGCCCAATGCCCCCTTACATGAACGGGCCAGCATGCTGTATGCGGGCACACTGGTTACCCGTGGCCATGGCAGCGGCTTAGTGGTTGCTACCGGTATGGACACGGAGGTGGGCCAAATCGCCCAGATGATGCAAGAAGTGGAGCGGGAGCCTACTCCCCTTCAGGCCCGGTTAGAGCAGTTGGGCCAGTATATCGTCTGGGGTTGCTTGCTAATCTGTGCAGCGGTCGTCGCAATGGGCGTGTACCGCGGCGAAAACCCGACCACCATGTTCCTGGCCGGCGTGAGCTTGGCGGTGGCGGCCATCCCCGAGGGGTTACCGGCCATCGTTACCATCGCTTTGGCTATCGGAGTGCAACGGATGATCAAAGTCCAGGCCATTGTGCGCAAACTGCCCGCGGTAGAGACCCTGGGCTGTGCCAGTGTTATCTGTTCCGATAAAACCGGTACCTTAACCAAGAATGAAATGACGGTGCGCCGGATTTGGATGGCCAGTGGGCTGGTAGAAGTAACTGGTAATGGTTATGCGCCGGAAGGGGAATTAAAGCGGGATGGGCACCCCGTGGCAATTGCCCAAGCGCCCGATTTAGAAAGGTTGCTTACTATTGCCGCCCTATGCAACAACTCGGCGGTAACTGTGCAGAAGGAAAGGGTGGGGCGCTTTGGCAGAACGCACACCGTTTACCAAGCGAAGGGTGATCCTACGGAGGCGGCCTTACTGACGGTGTCCGCTAAGGCTGGCTTGAGCCGGGAACAGTTGTTGCTGGATTATGAGGTGCTAGACGAAATCCCCTTCGATTCTGATCGCAAGCGCATGAGTATTTTGGTAGCCGATAAACGGGGGAACCGGTGGCTATACAGTAAGGGTGCCCCCGATGTGCTGTTATCCATGTGTACCCATTATCTGGATGGCAGTTCGGTCAAACGCTTAACACCCCAGCAGGTGGAGCGGGTGCAGGCTGTTTTGGAGGAAATGGGCGATGCAGCTCTCCGGGTACTGGCGGCGGCCTATCGGCGCGTGGAGCAGGTGCCTAGTCAAATAAATATTTTAGAGAGTCAGCTGGTTTGGGTGGGCCTACTGGGCCTCATCGACCCGCCGCGGCCGGAGGCCAAGGAAGCATTGAACGTGTGTCGACGGGCTGGTATTCGCACGGTGATGATTACCGGCGACCACGCCCGTACCGCCAAGGCCATCGGGGTGGAGCTGGGGTTGGTGGGTACCGATGACCGGGTCTATTCGGGCACCGATTTAGATCAGCTGACCGGAGCCGAGTTAAATAGGGCTCTACTACAGGGAAGTGTTTTTGCTCGTGTTTCGCCCCACCACAAGTTGAAAATTGTCCGAGCTTTGAAGCAGGCAGGGCAGGTGGTGGCTATGACCGGCGATGGCATTAACGACGCACCGGCCCTAATGGAAGCGGATATTGGGGTGGCCATGGGGCAAAACGGCACCGATGTGGCCAAAGAAGCGGCCGCCTTGGTGCTCCAGGATGATAATTTTGCCACCATAGTTGCTGCCATTCGGGAGGGCAGGAGTATTTATGATAACATACGCAAATTTATACGTTACCTACTTTCCTGCAACGTGGGCGAACTCCTAACCGTATTCTTAACCATGTTGCTACGCCTACCTCTGCCTTTAAAACCGTTACAGATCTTGTGGGTAAATCTGGTGACCGACGGTTTGCCGGCTATGGCCTTGGGGGTGGAACCGGCCGACTTCAATCTGATGGAACGTCCTCCCCGGCCCAAGCAGGAGAATATCTTTGCCCGGGGCTTGGCCCGCCGCATTATTACCCGCGGTACTTTGATAGGTATCACCACCACCCTGGTATTTGCCAGCACTATGTTAAGTAGCGGTGACTTAAAGTTGGCCCGTACCATGGCTTTTGCCACTTTGGTCTTCTGTCAGTTGTTCCACGTGTTTGATTGTCGGTCGGAGACTATGGGCATAATGGAAAAGGGCCTATTCACCAATCCCTATTTAATTGTGGCCGTGTTCCTTTCCAGCCTCATGTTTCTGGCGGTACTTTATGTACCCGGCCTGCGCCGGCTGTTTGACACGGTGGCTCTCGATTTAACCCAATGGGTGGTGGTATTGGTGGCCGCCGGGCTACCTACGTTGGTGATCGGCCTCCGGCGCCTCTTACGTCGGCGGTAGCAACTGGTAGGCAAAAAAGCAGGAATTGGTCCCGCCAAAGCAGAAAACAATAAGGGCGCAGTAGCGTCCTTTTTTCATTACGTAGACTTGGTTATGCTGCCCGGTCTAGCATTGTTCTGTTGGACCAGGTTTAGTACAATAGTAGAGGGGGATTAGGGCTAATGGCATTAAGTATGACCGGTTTTGGCCGCGGCGAGGCAACTACTGAGGTGGGCACCATCGTTGTGGAAATGAAGACGGTAAATCATCGCTATTTGGACATTGCTATCCGGGCACCTAAGGAGTTTAATTCCTTGGAGGAGTGTTTGCGGAGTACAATTCGCCAAACCCTAAGCAGGGGCAGGGTGGATGTTTATGTCCGCTTCACCCCTTCGGCGGAACAGATTCCAACTGTGGCGGTCAACATACCTTTGGCCAAAGCCTATATGGCCCAGGTGGAACTTTTGCAGGCGGAAACCGGGTTGGACGGCCACTTGACTCCCCGCGACCTTTTGGAGCTCCCACAAGTTATAACGCTGGAGGAGCCCCAGTTAGACCCGGAGGCGTTGCGCGCGCCTTTACTGGAGGTTACGCAGGCTGCCTTGGAGCAGGAGGTCAGCATGCGACAGCAGGAAGGCGAGCGGCTGATAGCCGATATGCGGCAGCGACTAGCTACTCTGGCAGAACTGCTAGTGGCCGTTGAAGAACGGAGCCCGGAAGTAGTTAATGAATATAGGCAAAAACTTAGCCAGCGCTTGCAAGATATGTTGCCCGAAGGAGTGGTCGATGAGTCTCGTCTGGCCCAAGAGGTGGCTATTTTGGCCGACCGGGCCTGTATTACGGAAGAGATTGTTCGACTCCGCAGTCACTTTGCCCAATTTGAACTGTTGCTCGGCAAGCAGGAGGCCATTGGGCGCCAGTTAGATTTTCTCGTGCAGGAGATGAATCGGGAGATCAATACCATTGGCTCTAAGGCAAACGATGCAAAAATTGCCCAGCTAGTGGTGGAGATGAAAAGTGAGCTGGAGAAAATACGTGAGCAAACTCAAAACATAGAATAGAGGTACTTAAACGTGGAAGTTAGGTTTGTTAGTATAGGTTTTGGAAACATGGTGGCGGCCCACCGGATGGTAGCCATCGTCAGTCCGGAATCGGCACCTATTAAGCGCCTTGTGCAAGAGGCTCGGGAGAGGGGCATGCTTATTGACGCCACCTATGGCCGCCGTACACGCGCCGTCATAATTACGGATAGCGATCACGTTATTCTTTCAGCGGTGCAACCGGAGACGGTTGCCCAACGTTTGCATAAGAACGAGGACGATGAGTGATTTGCATGGGGGAAAAAGTGGAAACAAATAAGCGAGGTATACTTCTAGTAGTATCGGGTCCATCGGGCGTGGGCAAGGGCACTATTTGTGGACAGCTTCTGCAGGAGCTGCAGGACATCCAGTTTTCTATTTCGGTGACCACCCGCGCTCCACGACCCAACGAACAAGATGGGGTTAACTATTACTTTATAACGGAAGACGAATTTCAAAGCATGCGGGCCGCAGGAGAATTGTTAGAGTGGGCCGAGGTCTTCGGCAACTACTATGGAACACCCCGTAAGGCTGTAGAAAAGGCTTTAGATGAAGGAAAAGATATACTTTTGGAGATAGATATACAAGGGGCAGTGCAAGTTAAAGCCGCTTTTCCCGAGTGTGTGCTCGTATTTGTCTGGCCGCCTTCTTACCAAGAGCTGGAGCGACGCATCCGCCAGCGGGGCACCGAAACCCCCGAGTCGCTGAGCCGTCGTTTGCGAAAAGCCAAGTTGGAAATGTCCCATGTGGTAAACTACGACTATGTGGTTGTCAACCAACCGGGCCAGGTAGCAGCTGCTGTGAAAGAAATAGAAGCTATTTTGATAGCCGAGAAGGCAAGGGTTGCACGGCTGATGCCCTGGTTACAGCAGTCATTGAAGGAGGTCTAGATAAATGCTTATTTATCCATCGATAGACAGCCTGATGGAGAAGGTGGACAGCAAATATGTGTTAGTTGTTATTGCCGCCAAGCGGGCCCGCGAACTGCAAGATATGAAGCCGGACAACGAAGGAGGCAGCAAGAAAAAACCGGTTACGCAGGCTTTAGAAGAAGTAGATGCCGGTATCATCACCTATCAGCGGGAACGCGCTTCTTAAACTTGCTTGAAAAGATGAAGCCAGAAAGCATGACGAGAAGTCATGCTTTTTTAACCATTTAGATTAGATGGCGGCAAGGTGGGGTGGGTTTGAGCAAAATAGCAGAGGCTTATGTGGATTTGGCGGTGCACCAGGTGGACCGGGGTTTCCATTACTCGCTACCCGAGGGCCTTACGGTGCGAGCAGGGCATGCGGGGCGGGTACCCTTTGGGCATCGAAAGGTCTTGGGGATTGTGGTCGGTCTCTGTGAGGAATCGCCGTACCCCCACTTAAAGGATATAGCCGAGGTTTTATACGACGGAGAAACGGTAATTACCGCCGAGCAATTGCATCTAGCCCGGCTTTTAGCTGACTACTATCTGTGTCCCTTAAGTCTAATTTTGCGGCAGATGTTGCCCTTTCGTTTGGATAGCAGTGCCTGGCCCAAGCCGCAAGTCAGGAAGATGATTGTGCCGGTGGTAGATCGTTTGCCGGAAGAGTTGTCGGCGCGGGCAGTAAAGCAGAGGGAGATCCTAACCCGGGTCTTGAGGTTAGGCAAAGTGCCGCGGGAGGAAATTGATTCCCCCTCCGCTTTGAAACATTTAATAGATAAGGGTTACGTGCGCCAAATTGCTGTGCCTGTGGAGCCGGCAGGACTGGTGAGCGAGGTTAACAGTCCCATTAAGCCGCCGCAGCTAACCCCGCAGCAGGAGGAAGTCTTACAACAGTTGCTGGCGGGACTGGACAGCGGTCAACCCACCACCTGGCTTTTACATGGTGTCACCGGCAGCGGTAAAACCGAAGGCTATATGCGCCTTATAGCTGCCGCCTTAGAACGGGGACAACAGTGCCTCATGTTGGTGCCGGAGATATCTCTCACTCCCCAAATGGTAGCCCGCTTTCAGGCTCGCTTCGGTAGTCGGGTGGCCGTGTGGCACAGCGGTCTAACCCCGCGGGAGCGCTTTGACGAATGGCGACGTATCAGGGGGGGCTCGGCCCAGATTGTGATCGGGGCCCGGTCGGCCATTTTCGTCCCCTTAACCCGGCTGGGGGTAATCATACTGGATGAAGAGCATGACCAGAGCTACCAGCAGGATGAAAATCCTCGCTACCATACGCGGGTTGTAGCCCAATTGCGGCAGCGCACCAGCAATTGTTTACTCCTGTTCGGCAGTGCCACACCCTCCTTGGAAACCTACACGGCCAGTGAGTTGGGCAGATGCCAACGTTTGGAACTGAAGGAGCGGGTCAGTGAGCGGCCGCTACCGCCGGTGCGGGTGGTGGACATGCGAGAGGAGTTGCGGGCGGGGCACAAGGCACCTATCAGCCGGAGTCTGGAATATGCATTGGAGCAATGTTTGC
>JAAYGE010000067.1 GCA_012727835.1 Bacillota bacterium | reverse complement strand
GTTGTCGCTGCTTTTCCTTGGCTCCCTCGCTCCTTTGATTATTGGGCCCAACGCGCTGTGCGTATGACCAACGCCCTAACACAATATCCGCTCGGGTACTTGAAAACCTTAGTGCGACAGCCCCTTTCTTTTTTCACTAGGCAGTGGCCGGCTTTGCCATGTCTTCCGTTTTGGTAACCCGCCAAGTACGCCAGCGCCCCCGCAGGTGAGCAATGAAGAGAACCGCACCGCCAGCCAGTTCGGCAACGGTAAAACTCAAAGCTGTAAAGAAGAAAGGCAACTTTAGTACATTGACTACTAGGAACAAAAACGGTACTTGCACCCCCCACCGGGCCACCATACCAGAAATCAAGAAGGGCAGTGTATAACCGGCGCCAGCTAAAGCGCTGGCTAACCCCATGGAAAACCCGGCAATGAGTAACATAGGTAATACAGCAAAAGTACCGCTGCGCCCCATCTCAATTACGGCCGGCTCATTGGTAAAGAGGCCAAAGATCTGCCCCTGGAACAAAGCCACAATCAACGCTAGGCAAGTCATGCTGCCTAGTCCTAACCAGGCCGCCACCCAGGCCGTCTTCTCAGCCCGCTCTACCTGTTGTGCCCCCAAATTCTGCCCCACTATAGTACTACCGGCTGAAATCAAGCCGTTAACAGGTACCACCAGGAAACCAACTAGGCGTGACACTATTCCCATTACGGCCAGAGCGAGAGTACCAAATCCTGAAACAAAACGTATGACAATGACATCGCCTATGCTACGCAGTAGCGAGCCCAAACTCTGCGGCGCGCCGATTTTCAAGAGCTGCCAATCTATTTCCCAATCTAGGCGAAGTAGTCCCTTGAGGCTAGGTTGCACCTGAGTTTTACCAGAGAAAAGAATCCAAGCACCGTATAGGAAGGAAATTGCGGCCGAAATTTCCGTAGCCAAGGCGGCTCCAAAGACACCCAAACCGAGCCCGGGGATGCCCAGCAACGGTACCCGGTCAAATATAAACAGCGGGTCTAGCACTATGTTAAGTCCGGCAGAAACAAACATGATGTACATGGCGCGCTTGGAATCACCAATGCAGCGCAAGGCAGTAGCCACCGTAAAGGAACTGAACAGAATCGGCAACATAATCAGCCGTATCCGACCATAGGATAGCGCCTCTTCCAATACGATGGCGTCATCGGTAAAGAGACGCAAGAGATGTGGCAAAAAGGGGAAAATAAGTATACTGGCCACTATAGCCAAGAGGGCCTTAAACACTAAGGTTTGTTCTATAACCCGCTCCGTTCTCTTATAATCTTTGGCCCCAAAACTCTGGGAAATCATAGATACCGAAGAATTGCCCACCACGTTATTTAGAACAAAGGACAAAGCATGAATGCCAGAAAACACGGTGACAGCCGCCACCGCACTGGAAGAAAGCTGCCCTACCCATGCCATATCCACCAGTTCGTAAAGCGTCTGGGCCATGTGACCTAACATGATCGGAATGGCCGTCATTACCAAGTTGCTGGTAATATTGCCCCGAGTCAGGTCGCGTTTCATTTAAGCTCAACTCCTCTCCCTATACTGAATCAAATATACACCAACACCTTTACAATGTCAATATAGATATTGCGTTTTTCAAGGGGTATGTGCTTATTTTTTATAAAAGCAAAAGTATAGGGCGGAGTCCCAGCCCCACCCTAAACTTGCTTAATGTTTAGGCTATTAATTTAGTCTTCCCACCCATCACGACGACGGCGGATGCAGCGGCGGCAGACGATGCGGCAAACGCGGCGGCAGATACGGCGCGAACGACGGCTATCAAATCTTCTGCAGATTCTGAAGCAGCAACGCAGGCAGCGACGACGACCCCAGCTCACTTTTGCTACACCTCCTTCGGGCGCCCTTTTCTTGCTGCAGGCGCCTTCCCTAGCAATATATGAAGGTGGTAGCAAATGTGCTAGACGCCGCAGCATATCTTTCGGTAGACGAAATATATTACAAACTATTTGTCCCGCGATAACAGGAAAATGGCCCGGAGTGTGGAAAGCTTACTCAGCAGTACACTAGCAGAAGGGATGGTAGCGAATGTATAGCTTTATGAATGATTATAGCGAGGGAGCCCATCCCCGCATTTTGCAGATGATGCATACCTTTAACTTGGAGCAGAACTTAGGTTACGGTGAAGATGTGCATAGCCAGCGGGCGAGAGAATATATTCGGCAACTTATAGGTCAGCCCCATGCCGACATTCACTTCATTCCCGGAGGCACCCAAACCAACCTGATAGCCATTTCCGCCTTTTTGCGACCGCATCAGTGCGTCATTGCCGCCGATACGGGCCACATCAACGTGCATGAAACCGGTGCCATTGAAGCTACTGGCCATAAAGTGGTGGCCATGCCTAATGTGGAGGGCAAGCTCACCCCTGCGGCTATTGAGGCAGCGCTCGAATATCACAGGGACGAGCATATGGTGCAACCCAAAATGGTTTATATCTCCAACTCCACCGAGTTGGGGACCATCTACTCGCATGCAGAACTGGCGGCCTTGCATAACCTATGCCGCTCCCACGACCTAATACTCTATCTGGACGGGGCTCGCCTGGGGTCAGCCCTTACCTGTAAAACTAATGATGTAGGAATTGAGGAGATTGCCCGCCTGGTGGACGCTTTTTACATCGGCGGAACCAAAAACGGTGCCCTGTTAGGGGAAGCTCTGGTTATTTGCCGCGAGGATCTAAAAACCGATTTCCGCTACCTAATTAAGCAGCGGGGAGCGTTGATGGCCAAGGGAGTTGTCACCGGCATACAGTTCGAAGCCTTGTTCCAGGATAACCTGTTCTTTGATCTGGCCCAACATGCCAACCGCATGGCCGAACGCATTGCTGGGGCCCTGCGTGACTGCGGCTATGATTTTTATGCACCCCCCTGCACCAATCAGCCTTTCCCCATCTTGCCGAAGGCACTATTGCCCAAGTTGGCCGAGCAGTTCCTCTTCTCGGTGCAGGAGGAGATTGACGCCAACCACAGCGCTATCCGTCTGGTTACCTCCTGGGCTACCACGGAAGAAAGTGTGACAGCACTAATCGATTTCTTGCATACCCACCAAGCCTAATTGGGTATATGCTAGTATTAAGCTATGCCTACTTGCTAAGGAGGAGTGATTCAATGAAATTGGTCTATAAAGGCAAGACCAAGGATGTATACGACAAAGGCGATGGCCACTATCTGCTAAAGTTCAAAGATGACGTGACTGGTACCGACGGTGTATTCGACCCAGGCGCTAATCAGGTAGGACTAACTATTGCAGGGGTGGGCAAATCCTGCTTAAAGGTAACCAAGTATTTCTTTGAGAAGATCAACGCCCTTGGCATCCCCACCCATTATGTGGAGGCGGACGAAGAAGAGGGCACCATGACTATAAAACCGGCAGAACCTTTCGGTGAAGGCGTCGAAGTAATACTAAGGTACCGGGCCGTGGGCAGCTTTT